>DASTGV010000381.1:0-6739 GCA_035718765.1 Nocardioidaceae bacterium | reverse complement strand
GCTGGTGGTCCGCCGCCGCAGGCCGGCCTGGCGGGAGATCCTGCTCGCGTCCTGGCTGCTGGTCCCGCTGGCGGCCTTCACGCTGTGGCCGGTCAAGGGGTTCCAGTACCTGCTGCCATGCGCGCCGGCCCTGGCCGTGCTCGCGGCCCAGGGGCTGCTGGGCCCGACCTGGCGGCTGCCCGCCGTCGTCGCCCGACGGCTTCCCCGGCTGCTCACGGGCGCACGTCCCCTCGGTGCCGTCGCTTCCGTGGCGGTGCTGCTGAGCCTGCTCGTCTCCACGCTGCCGAGCGTCAGCGCCACGCCGCGGGCCAGCGGTCTGGCCGGGAGCGGAGGGATCCCGGGCGGTCGGGAGGCGGGTCACTGGATCGGCTCGCACACCCCCGAGGGGACGGTGGTGATGACACTGGGCCCGTCGATGGCCAACATCATCGGCTACTACGGGCACCGGAAGGCGTACGGGCTCTCCGTCAGCCCCAACCCGCTGCACCGCAACCCGTCGTACGAGCCCGTCCCGAACCCCGACTACGCGCTGCGCCACGGCGACATGCAGTACGTCGTGTGGGACCAGTGGTCCGCGAACCGGTCCACCCACTTCTCCGAGGTGCTCAAGAGCCTCGCCCGACGCTTCCACGGCCGTGTCGTGCACACCGAGTACGTCGGCACCGGTGCGAACCGGCGGCCCGTCATCGTGATCTACCAGGTGCGCGCATGAACGGGGCACGTCGCGTCGCGCGACGCTTCTCCCGGGCCGCGGCGCTGGCGCTGGTCTGCTGCCTGGTGCTGCTGGCCGCCCCGCGGACCCAGGCCGCCACCGGAGCGGCGGGGCCGCACACGCCGCGGACGCCGATCAAGCACTTCGTGTTCCTGTTCCAGGAGAACCACACGTTCGACAACTACTTCGGGACCCGCAAGGGCGTCGACGGCATCCCCGCGGGGACCTGCATGCCGGTCGCGCCCGGTCACCCGGAGCCCTGCGTGAAGCCGCACTGGATCGGTGACGACCCGATCGTCGACCTCGGGCACACGCAGACCCAGTTCGACCGTGAGTACAACGGGGGCAAGATGGACGGCTTCGTCAAGGCCAACTCCGACAACGGCCGGGACGGCTCGGTCGCGATGGGGCACTACGACGAACGCGACCTGCCCTACTACTGGAACCTCGCGGACAACTACGTGCTGTACGACCGGTTCTTCTCGTCGGCCAAGGCGGGCAGCGTCTCCAACCACATGTTCGCGGTGACCGGCAGCCCGGGCGTCACCGGCAAGACCGAGCGGATCCCCGAGGGCGGCTGGGGGGACCTGCCGACGATCTTCGACCGGCTCGAGAAGGCCGGGGTCAGCTGGAAGTTCTACATCGAGAACTACGACCCCACCATCAACTACAAGACGCGCGACCGCGTCGAGCTCGTCGACCGGGCCGCCCAGGTGATCTGGGCGCCGGTCCTCGCCTACCAGCGCTTCGTCGAGGACCCCGAGCTCAACAAGCACATCGTCGACCTCGACCAGTACTACACCGACGTGCAGAACGGCACCTTGCCGGCGGTGTCCTACGTGGTCCCGTCGGGCGACAGCGAGCACCCACCCGGTCGCATCCAGGCGGGCCAGCGACTGGTGCGTGCCCTCGTCAACCAGCTGATGCTTTCCCGGCTCTGGGGGTCCTCGGCGTTCCTGTGGACCTACGACGACTGGGGCGGCTGGTACGACCACGTCAAGCCGCCGGTGGTGGACAAGTGGGGCTACGGGTTCCGGGTCCCGGCCCTGATGGTCAGCGCCTGGAACAAGAAGAACTACGTCGACCACGACACCAGCGACTTCACGTCGATCCTGAAGTTCATCGAGACGAACTGGAACCTGGAGCCGTTGACCGCACGCGACCGGAACGCCAACGACCTGATGGAGTCGTTCGACTTCACGATGCCCCGACCGCGCCCGGCGGTGATCCTGGGCACCGAGCGGCACCTGCCCCCTCCGGAACGACCGGACACCGCCCCGGTCTACCTGGCCTACGGCGGCGCGGCCCTCGTCACCCTCTCGCTCGTCATGCTGGCCCGGGCCCGGACCGCCAAGCTCGGGACCCATCCCCGGGCGCTGCCGACGGACGCGCTGATCGGCGGAGGTGAGCGATCGTGATCCCGGCTCGCGTGCTCCGCACGGGGGTCCGGGTCGCGCTCCTCCTGCTCGCGCCTGCGCTGGTCGTGTCGGCCGGAGGCGCCGGGCCGCAGGCGGCCGCCGACACCAGGAGCCGTGCGGGGACGCTCGTCGCCAGGACGGTGCCCGCGACGCAGGGCGCGCGGATGGCCGCCGAGGGACGGATCGCCGCCGCTGACAAGTTCGGACGGGTCCGGCTGCCCATCAGCAACTACCTCGGCCTGGACCGCCGCTTCCACGTCCTGGACACCCGGGTCTCCGCGGACCGGAAGGTGAGCCTCGACCGGATCGTCGGCTCCCCGTCGCGCGCCGCCCGCGGCACGCCGTTGACGGTCGGCCTCCGTACGGAGCGGCTCGTCCACTGGAACTTCGTCGACCGGGGCGGTCGCGAGGTTCCCGCGAGCCGGGTGAGCCTGCTCGAGATGCGCAGCAACACCGGAGAGGTGGTGCGCTTCCGCGGACGCGACGTGGTGCGGCCGCGGTGGATGGCCGCCGGACGCACCCAGCAGACCCCCGCCGGCCTGGTCAACAAGGAGCAGTACTGGAGCGTCAGCCGCGTCGTGGTCGACGGGGGCGACGTGGTGAACCGGGGGCAGCAGAAGTTCGTGCCGGAGGAGTCGCAGGAATGGACGGTGAGCCTGCTCTTCTACCGCGTCCAGGTCGCCGGCCGTGACCTGCTGTTCGGGTCCCTGTCCGGCGACGGCCTCGAGCTGCGCCGACCGGACGGCACCACCACCCGGGTGCCCTTCGTGCACGGCAAGGCGACCCTCCCGTCACTGGCACGCGGCACCTACACCGCGCGCATCTACGGGCCCGGTGCGTCGTTCAGCCGGCCCGTCAGCATCTCGAAGGACCAGCTGCTGGAGATCGAGGTGATCTCACCCTTCGACCTCGGACTGATCGGAGTCGTCATCGTCATGGTCGCGTTGTCCCTCCTGATCGTCGGGCGGCGGCACCACATCACCCGGCTGAGCCAACGCTGGCGCCGGCGGGGCGGCCGGTTCCGCAGGCCGGTGGCGTGGGTGGCGGTGCTGGCGTTCGTGCTGGGCTCGTCGGTGCTCACGACCCTCGTCGCGACGCCGGCGGCCCGGGCCGCCCCGTCGGTGGCGGCCGCGCCGACCGGCCCGCCCAGCTTCGCCTACTACTACATCTGGTACCAGCCCACCTCGTGGCAACGGGCCAAGAAGGACTACCCCCTGCTCGGCCGCTACTCCAGCGACGACCCCGTCGTGATGAACCGGCACGTGGCGATGGCGAAGGCGGCGGGTCTCACCGGCTTCCTCGTCTCGTGGAAGGGCACCAACGACCTCAACGCGCGTCTGGACACCCTGGTGCGCACGGCCGAACGCCAGGACTTCAAGCTCGAGATCGTCTACCAGGGACTGGACTTCCAGCGCCGCCCTCTGCCCGTGCCCCAGATCGCCGAGGACCTGCGCTACCTCGCCGACCGGTACGCCGACAGCCCCAGCTTCGACACCTTCTCGCGGCCCGTGGTGGTCATCACCGGGACGGACCAGTTCACCAGGCGCCAGCTCAGGCGGATCACCGACGGGGTGCGGGGTCGGCTGCTCGTGCTGTCGTCCGCGAAGAACGTGGCGGAGTACCGGCGGGTCGCGCCGGTGACCGACGGGGACGCCTACTACTGGTCCTCGAGCGACCCCACGTCCGCCCTGTACGCGCGGAAACTCAAGGAGATGTCCCGCGCCGTGCACACGGACGGAGGGCTGTGGTTCGCACCCGCGTCCGCAGGCTTCGACGCCCGGCTGATCGGTGGACGCGACGTGGTCCCGCGCGAGGGCGGGGAGACGCTGCGCCGGTCCATCGACGTCGCACGGCAGTCGTCGCCGGACGCCCTCGGCGTGATCAGCTGGAACGAGTTCAGCGAGAACTCGCACATCGAGCCGAGCCAGGCGCACGACGGCGAGGAGCTCCGGGCGCTCGCCACCTCGCTCGGAGGAAGGGCCCTGGTGCCGAAGGGGTTGTCGACGCCGGACCCGCTGCAGCGGAACACGGGCCTGACCGGATGGGGCGCGCTGATCGGGCTGCTCCTGGTCGGGGCTCTGCTGAACCTGCTGATCGCGATGGTCAGAGGTCGCCGGAACGGACGAAAGGAACCCGAGCGACAGGCCGTCCTCGAGCCGGATGCGCGGCACCCCTCGCGCACCCCCTGAGGGCACCCACGCAACGGGACGGGAGGGACGACCATGCGGCCGGATCTGCATCTGCGGGGTCTCGCCCGCGGTCGAGGGGCGCACGTCGCCGCGGCGCTCGTCCTCGGCGCCTCCACCGTCGCCGCCGCAGTCGTGGGCTTCGTGCCGCGGGACGCGACGCAGGCCCTCGACCTGTCACCCTCCGCGACCTCGGATCCGGTGGTGGCCGCCGCCGGTGACATCGCCTGCGACCCCAAGAACTCCAACTTCAAGGCGGGGCTGGGCTCGACCAGCTCCTGCCACCAGAAGGCGGTCTCGGACCTGCTCGTCGGGACCGGCCTCACCGCGGTCCTCGACCTCGGCGACAACCAGTACTACTGCGGCGGCTACGACGCCTTCCTGCAGTCCTACGACAAGTCCTGGGGGCGCGTGAAGGACATCACCAAGCCTGCGGTCGGCAACCACGAGTACATCACCGCGTCCGCCAGCGACCGCACGGGCTGCGACTCCACGAACGCCGGGGCCGCGGGCTACTACCGCTACTTCGGGGCCGCGGCCGGCGACCCCGCGAAGGGCTACTACAGCTACGACGTGGGCACCTGGCACGCGATCGTGCTGAACAGCTCGTGCAGCAGCGCCGGTGGCTGCGGGCCGACGTCCCCGCAGGGCACGTGGCTGCGGGCGGACCTGGCGGCGCACCAGAACTTCTGCACCCTGGCCTACTGGCACATCCCGCTCTACAGCTCGGGCGGCCGGGCGAGCTCGACGTACAAGACCTTCTGGGACGCGCTCTACGCCGCCGACGCCGACCTGGTCCTGGCCGGGCACGACCACATCTACGAGCGCTTCGCCCCGCAGGACCCGAACGGGTCGAAGGACCTGGCGCGTGGCCTGCGCGAGTTCGTCGTGGGCACGGGCGGCGCCAACCACACGTCGCTGGTCGGGACGAAGCTGAACAGCGAGGTGCGCAACACCGACACGTTCGGCGTGCTCAGGCTGACGCTGCACCCGTCGGGCTACGACTGGAGGTTCGTGCCCGAGGCGGGCAAGACCTTCACCGACAGCGGCACGGACTCCTGCCACGGGGTGCGCAGCGACACCAGCCCGCCGACGGCGCCCACGAACGTCACCGCCCGGGCGACGTCGCCGGGCCAGGTGTCGGTGACCTGGTCCGCCGCGACGGACGACATCGGGGTGCTCGGCTACCGGGTGCTGCGCAACGGGGTCCAGGTGGGGGAGGTGGGCACCACGAGCTTCGTGGACGCGACCGCGACGCCCGCCACCGTCTACTCCTACTCGGTGGTCGCCTACGACGCGGCCGGGAACGTCTCCGCCCCCTCGGCGTCGGCCACCGTGACCACCGCGCCGGACACGACGCCGCCGACCGCGCCGAGCGGGCTCGCGGCCACCGTCCAGGGACCGGGACGGGTGGACCTCACCTGGGTGGCCGGCACCGACAACGTCCGGGTCGCCGGGTACGACGTACTGCGTGACGGCGTCGTCGTCGGTACGCCCGGGACGACGTCGTTCTCCGACGTGACGACGCAGCCGGGGACGACGTACCGCTACCAGGTTCGCGCACGCGACGACTCCGGGAACGTCTCGCCGCTCTCCACCGCGACGACGGTCACCACCCCCGACCAGCCGTCCGTCCTGACCTTCGCCCCGGCGGCCGACACCTACGTGCGCGCCGACCAGGCGACGTCCTCGTTCGGCTCCCAGCCGACCCTCCAGGTCGACGGCTCCCCGCTCAAGCACACCCTGCTCCGCTTCGAGGTCAGCGGGGTCGCGGGCCGCCAGGTCACGAGCGCGGTCCTGACCCTGCACTGCACGGACTCCGCGGCCGCGGGCGGGGTGCTGTATCGCGCGGACGGCGCGGCGTGGTCCGAGGCCACGGTCACGTGGGCGAGCCAGCCGGGGACCTCCGGGGCCCCCGTCGGCACGCTCGGCAAGGTGGTGGCGGGTCAGGCGTACCAGGTCGACGTGGGCTCGCTCGTCGACAAGGACGGCGTCTACGACCTGATGCTGACCAGCACGTCGAGCGACGGCGCCGACTACGGCTCGCGCGAGGGCAACGCCGCCCTCGCCCCCCGGCTCGAGGTCAGCGCGCGCTGAGGTCTGTCGGGCACGCGTGGTACCGCGCTCGACCCGGATCAGTCCTGCTTGGTTTCCGTTTTTCGTGACGTTTGTGGCTGGAGTGCACTACGTCCACCGAGACTCCAAAGTCGAGTTTTCCCATGACTAGAGAGGCTAGAGCCGGATCAGCCCTGCCTTGTAGGGCAGAGTCCGAGTCGGCATGTTAAAGCCGACCTTCCCGGCAACCGTCTAGTCGCGCGTGACGCGGCCCGCCCCTTGACGTCCGTCCGTTCGGGCTACGGCCGCCTGCTCCGCTTGACGAGAGAGGGTCTCCCTCGGGCCGGGCTCTGGGCGGTAAACGTCCG
>DASTGV010000380.1:0-2207 GCA_035718765.1 Nocardioidaceae bacterium | reverse complement strand
GCCGCAGAGCTACCGTCCCGCCCCGCCCCCGATGCGTCCCGACGAGGAGAAGCTCTGGGCGATCGGCGCGCACCTCGGACCGCTCGTGCTCGGGGTCATCGCGCCGCTGGTCGTGTGGCTGGTCTTCCGCGAGCGCAGCGCGTTCCTGGACCGCACCGGCAAGGAGGCGCTGAACATGCAGATCTCCTACCTCATCTACTTCGTGGTCGCCGGGCTCAGCGTCATCGTGCTGATCGGGCTGATCCTGCTGCCCATCGTCGGCGTCGCCTGGCTCGTGCTGATGATCATGGCCACGATCAAGGTCGCCAACTTCGAGGACTTCCGCTACCCGGCGATCATCCGGTTCATCAAGTAGCTCAGGTCAGCAGGTCGCGGACGACGGCGTCCGCCAGCAGCCGCCCCCGGGTGGTGAGCACCACCCGGCCCCGGGCCAGCGGGTCCTCCTCGACCAGGCCGCGGGCCACCTGCGCCGGCACCGCGGCGCGACCGTCGTCGTCGAGCACGTCCAGCGGCAGGCCGTCGCGGAGCCGGGTCTCCAGCAGCACCCGCTCGACGCGGCGGGTCTCCGCGTCCAGGACCTCCCGCGCCTGCGCCGGGCTGCGCCCCTCCGCGATCCGCACGGCGTACGGCGTCGGGTGCTTGACGTTCCACCAGCGGACGCCGCCCACGTGCCCGTGCGCCCCGGGACCGACGCCCCACCAGTCACCGCCGGTCCAGTAGCCGACGTTGTGCCGGCAGGCCGCGGCTGGCCCGCGGGCCCAGTTGGAGACCTCGTACCACGACAGGCCGGCCTTCTCGAGCGCCTCGTCGGCCTGCAGGTACTTGTCCGCGAGGTCGTCGTCGTCGGTCATCGCGACCTCGCCGCGGCGGATCTGCCGGGCCAGGGCCGTGCCCTCCTCGACGATCAGGGCGTACGCCGAGACGTGGTCGGGCTCGCAGGCCAGCGCCGCGTCGAGCGAGGCGCTCCAGTCGTCGAGCGACTCCCCCGGCGTGCCGTAGATCAGGTCGAGGCTGACCTGCTCGAAGCCCGCCTCCCGCGCCCACCGCACGACCTGCGGCACCCGGCGGGGGTCGTGGGTGCGGTCCAGCACCCGGAGCACGTGCGGCACCGACGACTGCATGCCGAACGACACCCGGTTGACGCCACCCTCGCGCAGCGCGGCCAGGTCGTCGGCGTCGACGCTGTCCGGGTTGGACTCCGTGGTCACCTCGGCCCGGTCCGCGAGACCGAACTCGTCCCGGACCGCCGCGACGATCCGGGTCAGGTCGTGCGGCGGCAGCAGGGTCGGCGTACCCCCGCCGAAGAAGACCGTGTCGACCGGCAGGTCCGCGTCGCCGAGCACCCGGCGGGCCAGCCGCACCTCGGCGATCGCCGCGTCGGCGTACGACGTGCGCGAGGCGCCGGGCACGTCCCCGAGCTCGCTGGCCGTGTAGGTGTTGAAGTCGCAGTAGCCGCACCGCACCGTGCAGAACGGCACGTGCACGTAGAACCCGAACGGTCTCGTGCCCAACCCGGCGAGCGCGGCGGCCGGAAGACTGCCATCCGGGGGCGCGGGCTCCCCCTCGGGCAGGACGGACGGCATGCCCCCCAGCCTAGGCGGGTCGTATGCGCCAGCGCGGCGTAGGGATCCCGCTCACGCATACGACCCGGGGCTGTGGACGGAGTACGACGGCCGCCCACCCGTTTCGGCGATCCTCACCGGATGTCTCGCACCACCGTCACCGTGCTCTGGGAACGCGTCGCCGCACGCCAGGCCGGGCTCGTCACCCGGCGTCAGCTGAACCGGTTCGGCCACGACCGGCACTACGTCCGCGGCCAGCTGCGCGCCCGACGGTGACCCCGTCCCCGACGACGGGGCGCTCCCCGAGGAGGCTCTCGCCGAGTGGGGCGAGCGGCCGTTCGGGTTCTACGTGCACGTGCCGTTCTGCACGGTTCGGTGCGGCTACTGCGACTTCAACACCTACACGGCCACGGAGCTCGGCGACGTCCGAGGCGCCTCCCGGGCGACGTACGCCGAGGCCGCGATCGCCGAGGTGCGCCGGGCACGGGCGGTGCTGGGGGAGCGGGACGTGCCGGTCTCCACGGTCTTCTTCGGCGGGGGCACGCCCACGCTGCTGCCCTCGGCCGACCTCGCCGCCGTGGTGGGCGCCATCGACGCGGAGTTCGGGCTGGCCCCCGGCGCGGAGGTGACGACCGAGTCCAACCC
>DASTGV010000379.1:0-2082 GCA_035718765.1 Nocardioidaceae bacterium | reverse complement strand
TCGAGGCGGTCGCCGCCGCGACCGCGCTCGTGGCCGGGGTGATGACCATCCTGATGGGCGTCGTCGCGAACTACCCGCTGGCCCTGGCGACCGGGCTCGGCCTGAACGCGTTCGTCGCCTTCTCCATCGCGAGCATCATGTCCTGGGCCGACGCGATGGGCCTCGTGGTGCTCGAGGGCATCGTGATCCTGGTCCTGGTCCTCACCGGCTTCCGGCAGGCGGTCTTCCACGCCGTCCCCGCCCAGATCAAGGTCGCGATCTCGGTGGGCATCGGACTGTTCATCGCCCTGATCGGCCTGGTCGACGCGGGCTGGGTACGCCGCATGCCGGACGCCGCGGCGACCACCGTGCCCGTGCAGCTCGGCGGCAACGGCACCCTGCAGGGCTGGCCGGTGCTGGTGTTCGCGTTCGGGCTGGTGCTGATGGTCACGCTCTACGTGAAGAAGGTCCGCGGCGCGATCCTCATCGCCATCGCGGTCACCACGGTGTTCGCGGTGGTCGTGGAGCAGATCGCGAAGATCGGTCCCGCCGGGGTGCCGGGGACCAAGGGCTACAACACCCACGCCTGGACGCTGAACGTGCCGGCCCTGCCCCACAAGTTCATCGCGCTGCCGACCTTCGGCACGCTCGGCGAGTTCTCGCTGTGGGGCGCCTTCGCCCGGGTGGGTGCGGTGACCGCCCTGCTGTTCGTGTTCACCCTGATGCTGGCGGACTTCTTCGACACGATGGGCACGATGACCGCGATCGGCGCCGAGGCCGGCCTGCTCGACGAGGACGGCGTCCCGCCGAGCACCCAGCGGATCCTGGTCGTGGACTCGCTGGCCGCGGCGGCCGGCGGCGCGGCCGGGGTCTCCAGCAACACCTCCTACATCGAGTCCGCCTCCGGTGTCGGCGAGGGCGCGCGGACCGGCCTGGCCAGCGTGGTCACCGGCGTGCTGTTCCTGCTCTCGATGGTGTTCGCACCCATCGTGAAGATCATCCCCAACGAGGCCGCGGTGCCGGCTCTCGTGCTGGTCGGCTTCCTGATGATGACGCAGGTCCGCAACATCGAGTGGGACGACGTGGAGATCGCGATCCCGGCGTTCCTGACCATCGTGCTGATGCCGTTCACCTACTCCATCTCGGTCGGCATCGGCGCGGGCTTCCTCGCCTACGTGGTCATCAAGATCGCGCGGGGCAAGGCGGGTGCCGTCCACCCGCTGATGTGGGTGGTCTCGGCGCTGTTCGTCGTCTACTTCGCCATCGACCCGATCAAGCAGCTGGTGGGATCCTGACGTGTGACGCTCGCACCCCTGGGTACGAGCGGGTCCGGCGGTGAGTGCCGCCGACCCCGACCGCGAGGAGGAGCTGGGCATGACCACGACGCCAGACGAGCCCCTGAAGGACGACGACATCGAGACCACCAACCCCGGTCACGGCCCGGCTGACGCCGCGGACGCCGACGGGGCCGACGGCCAGGACGCCGACGGGACCGACGGTGACTCGACGGACTCGACCGACGGCGACGCCACCGACGGCGGGGACGCCGACGGGACCGACGCCTGAGCGTGTCCGCGCTCGACCTGCTCAGCGGTGACGCCCAGACCTTCCTCGCGAAGATCTGGGCGTCCCGCATCCATGTCCACCACACCGACCCCGCCGCGCTGGTCGGCCTGCTCTCCTTCGACGACGTCGACCACCTGCTGACCAGCACGGCGATCCGTACGCCCGCCGTACGCATCGCCCGGGACGGCAGCGTGCTGCCCGCGTCGGCGTACACCCGGCACGCCACCCTCGCCGGGCAGCCGCTGACCGGGCTGCTCGACCCCGGCAAGGTCTTCGCGCTCTTCGACGAGGGCGCGACGGTCGTGCTGCAGGGGCTGCACCGCTACTGGCCGCCGCTCGGCGCGCTCGTCGGGGAGCTGGAGCTGGCCCTGGGCCACCCCTGCCAGGCCAACGCGTACCTCACCCCGCCCGGCTCGCAGGGCTTCGCGGTGCACAGCGACAGCCACGACGTCTTCGTCTTCCAGACCCACGGAGCCAAGCTGTGGGAGGTCCACCCGGCGCCGGGCGAGAGCGCCGAGGTGCGCGAGGTGCTGCTCG
>DASTGV010000378.1:0-5419 GCA_035718765.1 Nocardioidaceae bacterium | reverse complement strand
ATCTTCCGCCCGTCCGCCCCGGTCAGGGTCGAGGCGCAGCCCGGGGTGAACCCGGCGCCGGCGGTGACCGCCTCCACGACCGTCGTACCGAAACGCTCCTCGACCAGCCGGCGGGTCATCGGCGGCAGCAGGTCCCAGGTCAGCCGCCGGGCCGTGCGGCCGTACGGGATCGGCTCGAGCAGTGAGAGGTCCCGGGGTCCGGCGGTGAGCGACATGGCGCTCATTGTGCCTGTCTGACGACGGGACACCTGGGTAGTACAACGGATGGCGGCCGTGTCGCCGCCGTTCCCTGCCAGGAGGTCCCGTTGCTGAGGTTCTTCGTCCTGTTCGCGATCGTCGTCCTCGGGGCCCTGACCGTGATGGCCGCGGTCATCGGCGGCCCCGGCTGGTGGGCGCTGCTGGCGGTGCTCGTGCTCCTGCTCGGCGTCGGCATCTGGGACCTCGTCCAGACGAGACACTCGATCCTGCGCAACTACCCGGTCCTCGGGCACGCGCGGTTCCTGCTCGAGAGCATCCGGCCCGAGCTGCAGCAGTACTTCATCGAGCGCAACTACGACGGGCGTCCCTACGACCGGGACACGCGTACGTCGATCTACTCCCGGGCCAAGGGGGAGAACGAGGAGCAGCCGTTCGGCACGGAGCGGGACGTCAACGAGGCCGGCTACGAGTACCTCGTGCACTCGACCCGGCCGGTCGACCCGCTGCCCGAGCCGCCGCGGGTGCGCATCGGCGGTCCGGACTGCACCCGGCCCTACGACATGGCCCTGCTCAACGTCTCGGCGATGAGCTTCGGTGCGCTCAGCGGGAACGCCATCACCGCCCTGAACGCCGGGGCCGCGAAGGGTGGGTTCGCGCACGACACCGGCGAGGGCGGGATCAGCAGGTACCACCGTCAGGGCGGCGACCTGGTGTGGGAGATCGGGTCCGGCTACTTCGGGGCACGCACGAAGGACGGCGGCTTCGACGAGGAGAAGTTCCGCGACAAGGCCGGCGACGACCAGGTGCGGTGCGTGTCGCTGAAGCTGAGCCAGGGTGCCAAGCCGGGCATCGGGGGCGTGCTGCCCGCGGCCAAGGTGACCCAGGAGATCGCGGAGGCGCGCGACGTCCCGGTCGGCGAGAAGTGCGTGTCGCCGAGCTACCACCGGGTGTTCTCGACGCCGCGCGAGCTGGTGCTGCTCATCGCCCGGATGCGTGAGCTCGCGGGCGGCAAGCCCGCCGGCTTCAAGCTCTGCGTCGGCTCCCGGGCCGACGTGCTCGGGATCTGCAAGGCGATGGTCGCCGAGGGCGTGACGCCGGACTTCATCGTGGTCGACGGGGCCGAGGGCGGCACCGGGGCGGCGCCGCTGGAGTACGAGGACCACATCGGCACGCCGCTCACCGAGGGCCTGATGACCGTGCACAACGCGCTGGTCGGGGTCGGGCTGCGCGACCGCGTCAAGATCGGCGCCAGCGGCAAGGTCGCCACCGGCGTGGACATCGTCAAGCGCCTGGTGCAGGGCGCGGACTACACCAACGCGGCCCGGGCGATGATGATGGCCGTCGGCTGCATCCAGGCCCAGACCTGCCACACGAACACCTGCCCGGTCGGCGTCGCCACCCAGGACCCGAAGCGGATGCGCGCGCTCGACATCCCCGACAAGACCGAGCGGGTCGTGCGCTACCAGGAGGCGGCGGTCCGGCAGGCGCTCCAGGTCATCGGCTCGATGGGCCTCGACGGCCCGCACCGGCTGGCGCCGCACATGCTGCGCCGCCGGGTCGACCACAGCCGCACCGAGAGCTACGCCGAGCTCTTCGAGCACCTCGAGGACGGGCAGCTGCTCGCCGAGCCGCCGCATACCTGGCGGCTGGACTGGGCACTCGCCGACCCCGACCGCTTCACCCCGTGACCCGGCCCGACCGACCCGAGCAGAGGAGCGCCCCGTGACCACCGTTGCCGAGCTGTTGATCGAAGGTCTCGCCGAGCACGGGGTCAGCTCCGTGTGGGGTGTCGTCGGGGACGCGCTGAACCCGGTCACCGACGCGATCCGGCGCGAGGACCGCATCGAGTGGATCGGGGTGCGGCACGAGGAGGCGGGCGCGTTCGCCGCCGGTGCCCAGGCGCAACTCACCGGCCGTCTCGGCGTGTGCATGGGCACCGTCGGCCCGGGGGCGCTGCACCTGCTCAACGGCCTGTACGACGCGGCGAAGTCGCATGCGCCGGTGCTCGCGATCTGCGGCCAGGTCCCCCGCGAGGAGATCGGCAGCGACTTCTTCCAGGAGGTCGACAACGACGCGGTGTTCGCCGACGTCGCGGTGTTCCGGGCCACGGTGACCACCGCCGAGCAGTTCCCCGGCCTCCTCGAGCAGGCCGTGAACACCGCGCTGGCCGAGCAGGGCGTCGCGGTGCTGTCCATCCCCGGCGACGTCGGCGGTCTCGACGTACCCAAGGGCACGCCGACGCCCCGGTTCGTCGAGGCGGCCACGCCCCCGGCGCCGTCGCCCGACAGCCTGCGGGCGGCGGCGGCCGCGATCGACGCCGCCGACGCGGTCACCCTGCTCGTCGGGCAGGGCGCCCGGCACGCCCGTGAGGAGGTGCTGCAGCTCGCCGACCACCTCTCCGCGCCGATGGTGCTCACCCTCAAGGCCAAGGAGGGCTTCGAGGACGGGAACGACTTCGAGATCGGCCAGTCCGGGCTGATCGGCAACCACGCGACCGCGGTGGCGTTCGAGGCGTGCGACGCCCTGGTCATGCTCGGGACCGACTTCCCGTACAAGGACTTCCTGCCGTCGGGCAAGACCGTCGTCCAGCTCGACGCGCGCAGCGCCCATGTGGGACGTCGTACGGCGGTCGACCACGCCCTGGTGGGGGACACCCGGCTCGGTCTGCAGCAGCTGCTGCCACTGCTGGCCGCGAAGCCGGACCGCGGCCACCTCGACAAGGCGCGCAGCTCCTACGCGAGCTGGCGCGAGCGCCAGCAGCACCTCACCGACCCGGACTACGACAGCAAGCCCAAGGGTCTGCTGCGCCGCAAGGTCGACAACCCCGACGACCGGGTGCGGCCGGAGCTGCTCGCGGCCGCGGTCGACCGGCACGCCGACGCCGACGCGGTCTTCACCAGCGACACCGGCATGGCGACCGTGTGGCTGTCGCGGTTCGTGCGGATGACCGGCACCCGGCGGCTGCTCGGCTCCTACAACCTCGGCTCGATGGCCAACGCGATGCCGCAGGCGCTGGGCGCCTCCGCCCTCGACCGGGACCGGCAGGTCGTCGCGTTCTGCGGGGACGGCGGCCTGTCGATGCTTCTGGGCGACCTGATCACCGCCGTCTCGCACGACCTGCCGGTCAAGCTGGTCGTCTTCGACAACGGCCGGCTCGGCATGGTGAAGCTCGAGATGGAGCAGGTCGGGCTGCCGGAGTACGGCACGGAGCTCGCCAACCCGGACTTCGCCGCGGTCGCCCGGGCGATCGGCCTGCACGGCGTCCGGGTCAGCGACCCGCACGACGTGGACGACGCGGTGCGCGAGGCGCTGGCCCGGCCGGGACCGGCGCTGGTCGACGTCTTGACCAACCCCGACGAGGTGGCGGTGCCGCCGAAGCCGACGCTGACCCAGGGCTGGGGCTTCGCGATCGCCAAGTCGCGGGAGTTCCTGGAGTCGCACGGTTCCTGACGCGCGCGTGCAGGGCGGCGCACGGCCTTGTGGGAGAATGGCCGGGATCCCCGCAAGCTACCGAGAGTCACCCGTGCCCACTTCGAAGTCCGTGCCCGCACCGGGCCAGACCGACCCCGCGGTCATCCGCAACTTCTGCATCATCGCGCACATCGACCACGGCAAGTCGACCCTGGCCGACCGGATGCTGCAGCTGACCGGTGTGGTCGACGAGCGGAGCGCCCGCGCGCAGTACCTCGACCGGATGGACATCGAGCGCGAGCGCGGCATCACGATCAAGAGCCAGGCCGTGCGGATGCCGTGGACGGTGCCCGCGGACAACGACGCCGGTGCGCCCCCCGGCGGCTACGTCCTCAACATGATCGACACACCGGGGCACGTGGACTTCACCTACGAGGTGTCCCGGTCGCTGGAGGCGTGCGAGGCGGCGGTGCTGCTCGTCGACGCGGCCCAGGGGATCGAGGCGCAGACGCTCGCGAACCTCTACCTCGCGCTCGGCGCCGACCTGCACGTCATCCCGGTGCTGAACAAGATCGACCTGCCCTCGGCCCAGCCGGAGAAGTACGCCGCCGAGCTCGCGCACATCATCGGCTGCGACGAGTCCGACGTGCTCCAGGTCTCGGCCAAGACCGGCTTCGGCGTCGAGGCGCTGCTCAACGAGATCGTGGCGCAGACCCCGCCACCGGTCGGCGACGCGGACGCGCCCCCGCGGGCGCTGATCTTCGACTCGGTCTACGACACCTACCGCGGCGTGGTCACCTACGTCCGGGTGGTCGACGGCAGGCTCAGCCACCGGGACCGGATCAAGATGATGAGCACCGGCGCCACTCACGAGATGCTCGAGGTGGGCGTGATCTCGCCCGAGCCGTTGAAGACCGGCGACCTCGGCGTCGGCGAGGTCGGCTACCTCATCACCGGTGTGAAGGACGTCCGCCAGTCCCGGGTCGGTGACACGGTGACCTCGCTGCACCACGGCGCGACCCAGCCGCTCGGCGGCTACAAGCACCCCAACCCGATGGTGTTCGCCGGGCTCTACCCGATCGACGGCGACGACTACCCGACGCTGCGTGACGCCCTCGAGCGGCTCCAGCTCAACGACGCGGCGCTGGCCTACGAGCCCGAGACCTCGGGTGCGCTGGGGTTCGGCTTCCGGTGCGGCTTCCTCGGGCTCCTGCACATGGAGATCGTGCGGGAGCGGCTCGAGCGGGAGTTCAACCTCGACCTCATCTCCACCGCCCCCAACGTGGTCTACACGGTGCGGATGGAGGACGGCAGCGAGCACGTCGTCACCAACCCGAGCGAGTACCCCACCGGCAAGATCGACGAGGTCCGCGAGCCGGTCGTCAAGGCCACCATCCTCAGCCCCAGCGACTACATCGGCGTGATCATGGAGCTCTGCCAGTCCAAGCGGGGCCAGCTCGACGGCATGGACTACCTCTCCGCCGACCGCGTCGAGATGCGCTACACGCTGCCGCTCGCCGAGATCGTCTTCGACTTCTTCGACCAGCTGAAGTCGCGGACCAAGGGCTACGCGTCGCTCGACTACGAGCCCACCGGCGACCAGGCCTCCGACCTGGTGAAGGTCGACATCCTGCTCCAAGGCGAGACGGTCGACGCGTTCAGCGCGATCGTGCACAAGGACGCGGCCTACGCGTACGGCGTGGCACTGGCCGGCAAGCTGCGCGAGCTGATCCCGCGCCAGCAGTTCGAGGTGCCGATCCAGGCCGCCATCGGGGCCCGGGTCATCGCCCGCGAGACCATCCGGGCCATC
>DASTGV010000377.1:0-3287 GCA_035718765.1 Nocardioidaceae bacterium | reverse complement strand
CCCGCGTGCAGGGCGCTGGCGTGCAGGGCGAACGCGCAGGTCGCGAGGAGCTGGCCGAGCAGCCACAGCGGGCGGCGGATCAGGTAGCCGAGCAGGGCCAGCACGCTGTGCGCCGACGCGGGCGCCTTCTCCGCCGCCTGGTGCTGGACGGAGGTGGAGACCGCGAAGGTCGCCGCGCTGAACAGCGCGAGTGTCACGGCCAGCACGGTCACGGCTTCACTCTAGAGACCGGTTGGTCCGGTTCTGGGCTCCGGACCCCGTGGCGCGGTCCGGTTCGCACGCGCAGGGTCCGGGGACGAGCTCGATGAGCTGCTCGGTGAGCGTGCCTCACCCGTTCGGGCTCTGGCCGGCTCCCGCGGCCGGGGAGTTCAATCCGGAGGGTGAGCACCGGCGAATGCGAGGAGTTCGTGGCCTGGTTCGAGTCGCGTCTGGTTCCGGCGGAGCGGGCGCTGCACGAGGGCGATGCCGCCCCGCGGGCCGCCCTCTGGTCGAGGAACGCCCCGGTCTCGGTGCTCGGCGCCTGGAGGTCGGCCACGGGCCGGGAGGAGGTCGACGACCTCTTCCGACGGCTGGGACGCTCCTTCTCCGACTGCACGTCGCACGCGCACGAGCTGGTCGCGGTCGACGTCGTCGGTGACATGGCCTACACGGTGGGGTACGAGCACACGCAGGCGTCGGTCGACGGCGTGCCGCGGACGTACTCGCTCAGGGTGACGCAGGTCTACCGGCGGGAGGACGGCGAGTGGAAGGTCGTGCACCGGCACGCCGACACGGTGCCGGACCCGGACCCGGGGCAGAGCGTCTGACCGGGGCACTCCGGGGGGTGCTCACGGGGCCGGGTCGAAGAGGATGGCGCCCACCCCGGGCCGCCAGGCGACCGCTCGACGGCCGCGCAGCTCCGCGCCCGTGGTCCGGACGGGCTCCGGGCGCCGCTGCTGCGGGACGACGGTCGTCGACGTCGGCCCCAGCGTCGCGTACGACAGGAGGCCGACCTCGCGGGCCACGCCGACCGCCATCAGGCGGTCGTTGACGCCGAGCTTGCCGTACAGGTGGGTCAGGTGCACGTGGACCGTGCGCGGGGAGATCCCGAGAGTCCGCCCGATCGCGGCGGCGGTCTTGCCGTCCGCCAGCAGCCGGAGGACGGCGAGCTCGCGGCCGGTGACGCCCAGGATCGCGGAGGTCTCCTCGACGGCGGTCACCGGCCGGTCTCGCGGTCCCTCGGTCGTCACGTCGCGCCAGGTCACCGAGGAGCCGTCCGGGAAGCCGCTCGACGGCGCGTCCGCGGCGTACCCCACGAGGACCCGGCACTGTCGCGCCAGCAGCACCAGCAACGGCTGGATCCGTTGCGCCAGGGTGACGTCGGCGTCGGAGAAGTCCGCGCCGCTCTTGGCCAGGACGAAGGCTCGGTAGGCGCCGGTGGCCGTCTGCCGGTAGGGGATGGACAGCTGCTGCTCCAGTCCCACCGGGAGCAGGTGGTCTCGGAGGATCTGCAGCCCACGCGGCGGGGCCACTCCGGCCGGCACCCGCTCCAGGGTCGTGGCCGTCAGGTCACCGGTCGTCCGGAACCAGTGGACCAGGGGATGCAGGTCGAGCGCCTCGTCGGCCCAGAGCTGCAGCTGACCGTCGACCGGCCACCCGGGCACCGGGTGGTGCAGCAGGAACCCGAACGTCTCGTCCGCGTCGCGCCAGGTCCACGACGTCCCGGTGCCGAAGGTGAGGTACAGCTCCGCCAGCAACCGCTCGATCGGCATGGTCGGGTGGGGGCGCAGCAGCAGGTCGCCCACGAGGTCGACCCAGTGCTGCAGCAGGCGCTGAGCAGTCGGGTCCCGCACTGCACCCTCCCGGGTCGGCCGTAAGGTGCCTCAACGGTAGGCGACTTCGACCGGTGACCGACAGGTCTGCTGGGGGCCCGGTCTGACCGGGACCCCTCGTTTCACGGTCAGACCAGGCTCACGAGCCTCCTCGTCAGCCCCGCGCAGGAGACTCTCCCAGCGGACCAGCCGGGTCACCGGCCGCCCCCGCCGCGATGTTCAGCACCGCACCGACCGGGCGGCTGTCCTCACGTCGAGATGCTTCCGGTGGGTGGCCGCGTCCGCCATAGGTAAACCTCCGTAGGGGCGGGTCAGCTGAGCCGGACCGCCATCACGGTGACGTCGTCGCGCAACGTGGTGTCGGCCAGGGCCGCGAGACCGTCGACCACCTCACGGAGGGGCCTCTCGCGCAATTCCGCGGCTCGTCGGCACAGCTTGGCGATGCCCTCGTCGAGGTCGTGATCGCGGGACTCGACCACCCCGTCGGTCACCAGGATCAGCAGTCCCGCCGCTTCGAGGTGCCCGGCCGCCACGGTGCGGTCGAGGCGGGTGGGCACACCCAGCGGCACGCCCGACCCGGCGTCGATCGTCTCGGTGCTCCCGTCGGCGTGCACCACGACGGCGGGCACGTGACCTGCGTTGCTGAGCGTGATCGTCCCGGTGGACGGCTCCACCAGCGCGGCGATCGCGGTGACGAACTGGTCGGGCGCGTCGCGGGCCGTCATCTCGTCGGCCGCGGTCAGCACGGCCTGGGGGGCGGGATCGACGGTGAGCAGCCCCCGGATGCCGGCGCGGACCCGGATCATCGTGGTCGCCGCCCGGACCCCGCGTCCCATCACGTCGCCCACGACGAGAGCCAGCGTGCCGTCGGGGGTGTTCACCGCGTCGTACCAGTCGCCGCCGACGTGCTCCAGCTCGTCGCCGCCGGGGGCGTAGTGCACGGCCAGCTCGAACCGCTCGAGCGCGGGCAGCGGGCTGGCGGCCAGGCTCGCCTGCAGCTGCTCGGCGATGTCGGTGGTCCGCGCGTGGAGCTTGGCACGCTCCGCGGCGATCGCGGCCTGTGAAGCCAGCGTGTCGAGCAGCTGGATCTCCTCGACGGAGAGCGAGGGCCCGGTGCCGACCACGAACGCGTAGCCGTCACCGACCGAGGAGACGTCCTCGGGGACCCGCAGCTCGACGCGCTCGCGGAGGAGCTTCCCGACCCGCTCCAGGCTCTCGGCGACGACCGCCTCGACCTCGTCCAGCGTCCAGGCGCGGAACAAGGCGGCGGTCACCTCCTGCAGCAGCAGGGCCCGCGCGGCTGCGTCCGTCTCGCGCTGCTGCACCGTGACCCGGTCGGTGATGTCGCGTACGCAGCCGATCGTCCCGGTGGGGTTGCCCCGCTCGTCGGTGGTGACCTTGCCGTGCGCCTCGATCCACCGCACGGTCCCGTCCGGCCAGAAGATGCGGTTGCGCAGGACGTACGACGACCGCGCG
>DASTGV010000376.1:0-6242 GCA_035718765.1 Nocardioidaceae bacterium | reverse complement strand
GGAGGTTGGCGCCGACGACCTGTTCCAGCTCACCCTCCGCCACGACGAGCCTCAGGTCGTGCGGCAGCGCGGGGCACTCGTCGAGGGCCGCCGCGAGCCAGGTCCGGGCCCGGGCCCGCTCGCGGGACTCGCGCCGCGCGCGCGACCCGGCGTCCGCTCCGGCACCGGGCTCGCGGGTGTAGGCGTGCACGACGTCCAGCCGGAGCCCGGCCTGCTGGCTCAGCCACGCGGCCCAGCGCACGGCTTCGAGCGAGTCGGGGCGGCCGCTCAGGACGGCGACGATCGAGGCGGGTGGCACGGGTGACACGGGTGACCCGGGTGACATGGAGGCTCCTTCGTCCCTGTGCCTCCATGCTCGGCGCGCGCCTCATCGCGGGCCAGGACCGATGGTCCACGCGGGTGGTGCCGAAGGTCCCGCGGGCCGGCGTTCGGCCGCGGGTCCGGTGGCGGCGAGAATAGGCTCGCCTTCCCGAGGCAAGGAGAGCCATGGGTACGACGGACCCACCCGACCAGCGCGCGGACCGCGGCATGGACGCGACGCCGCCGTCGGCCGCGTTCCCACCGCTGTCGGGCGCCGGGCTCGACGACCTGCTGCGCGAGATGCTCCAGCGGGTCGACGAGGTCGTCCAGGACCAGCGCCGGCTCCGGCTGCTGCTCGACGCGGTGGTCGGCATCGCCGCGGACCTCTCCTTCGACAGCGTGCTGGAGAGGATCGTGCAGGTCGCCAGCGAGCTGGTGCAGGCGCGCTATGCGGCGATCGGGGTGCTCGGCACCGGCACGGAGCACCCGCTGCGGGCCTTCATCCACCACGGACTCGGCGACGACGAGCGCCGGCGGATCGGCGACCTGCCCCGCGGCCACGGGCTGCTCGGGCTGATCATCGACCAGCCGGAGCCGCTCCGGCTGAAGGACATCGCCTCGCACCCCGCGTCGTACGGCTTTCCCGACCACCACCCCGAGATGCGGTCCTTCCTCGGCGTGCCGATCCGCATCGGCGACCGGGTCTTCGGCAACCTCTACCTCACCGAGAAGGCGGGCGGCGAGGAGTTCACCGAGCAGGACGAGGCCGTGGTCGTCGCGCTCGCCGCCGCGGCGGGCGTCGTCATCGAGAACGCGCGGCTGTACGAGGACGCGACCCGCCGCGAGGAATGGCTGGCCGCGACCGCCGAGATCACCGGCCTGCTCTCGGCCGGGGTGGGCCGCACCGACGCGCTGCAGACGGTCGCGGACCGGGCGCGCGAGATCGCCGCCGCCGACGTGGCCACGGTGGTGGTGCGTGCGGACGGGGACGAGCTGGACCTGGTCGTGGTGTCGGGGAAGTCGCTGTTCCCGCCCGGGGACCTGCCGCGCCCCACGATCCAGGGGTCGCTCGCCGGCGCGGTCGTCGAGTCGGGCGAGACCATGGTCGTCGAGGACGCGAGGAGCGACCCGCGGGTGGCCCGGGTCGTGCTCCCGCGGGACTGGGACGACCTGGGGCCGCTGATCCTGGTGCCGATGCGCACCCTGGACGGGGTCGAGGGCGTGCTGACGCTCGGCTGGACGACGGAGCACGTCGCGACGTTCCGGGCGGTGGACGTGCGGATGCCGGAGCGGTTCGCGGCCCAGGCCGCCTTGGCCCTGCAGATCGCGCGGGCCCGCGAGGACCGCGAGAAGCTCGCGGTGTTCGAGGACCGGGACCGGATCGGCCGGGACCTCCACGACCTGGTGATCCAGCGGCTGTTCGCGATCGGCCTGGGCCTGGAGAACACCGCCCGGATGGCGCAGCAGCACGACGTGCGCACCCGCGTCGCCGCGGCCGTCGACGACATCGACGAGACGATCAAGGACATCCGCCGCTCCATCTTCGCCCTGAGCGTGGCCGCGGACTCGACGGACCTGCGGGCCACGGTCACCGAGCTCGTGGACCGCGCGACCAAGGTCCTCGGCTTCCGGCCCAGCCTGCGCTTCGAGGGCCCGGTGGACAGCTCCGTGACCCCGGACGTGGCCACGCACGTGATGGCGGTGCTGGCCGAGGCGCTGACCAACACCGCCCGGCACGCCGACGCGTCCCACGCCTGGGTCGTCCTGGTCGCCGGAGGCGACTGGCTGGTGGTGACGATCGGGGACGACGGGCGTGGCATCGACCCGGGCGCCACCCGCAGCGGGCTGCGCAACATGCAGGAGCGGGCCGAGGGCCTGGGCGGCGGCTGCACCGTCGAGTGTCCGGCCGAGGGCGGCACCGTCATCACCTGGTCGGTGCCCAGCCGGTAGGCGGAGCCCACCAACACGCCCTGGCTGGGGCATACGGGACCAAAGTCCCGGGACGAGCGGGTCGAACGGGTCTCGCCCGGGACCCACCGCGTGACTACCGTGTGATCGTGAACGCGACTGACGGCACCGAGCCGACCGAAGACCGCATCCGGGTGTTCCTCCTCGACGACCACGAGATCGTGCGTCGCGGGCTCAAGGAGCTCCTCGAGAGCGAGGGCGACATCGAGGTCGTCGGCGAGTCCGGCCTGGCCCAGGAGGCGGCGCGTCGCATCCCGGCGCTCCGCCCCGACGTCGCCGTCCTCGACGGCCGGCTGCCGGACGGGTCCGGCATCGACGTGTGCCGGGAGATCCGGTCCCGCAACCCCGAGATCGCGGCGCTGATCCTGACGTCGTACGACGACGACGAGGCGCTGTTCTCGGCGATCATGGCCGGGGCCGCCGGCTACGTCCTGAAGCAGGTGCGCGGCAACGACCTCGTCGAGACCGTACGCCGTGTCGCGGCCGGCCAGTCCACGCTGGACCCGGCGGTCACCCAGCAGGTGCTGGACCGGCTGCGCCAGGGACCGGGGGAGGACCCGGCGCTGGCCCCGCTCACCAGCCAGGAGCGCCGCACCCTCGAGCTCATCGGCGAGGGCATGACGAACCGGCAGATCAGCGAGGAGATGTTCCTCGCCGAGAAGACCGTGAAGAACTACGTGTCGTCGCTGCTCGCGAAGCTCGGGCTGGAGCGCCGTACCCAGGCCGCGGTCTTCGCGGCCAAGCACCTCGGCACCTGAGCCAACGCTCCACCGCAGCACCAGGAACGCGACCGGCCACGGCCGGTCGCGTTCTGCTGACATGCCCTCTGACCTGGGCAAAGGTCCCGTCCCGGTCGGACCTTCGCCTCTCCACCGGACCCTCGTCGCCGACGGAAACTTGAGCCGTAAACAGACGACACGAGTCCCAGAGGAGGACACCATGAGCACCACAGGTCAGCCGCGGACCGGCACCTCGATGCCGAACCCGGAGTTCGTCCACCCCGAGCTGGTCGCACCCGAGACCGGCGCCCAGAAGGTCGCGCGCTACACGATGGCGGCGGCCCGCATCAGCCTGGGCTGGGTCTTCCTCTGGGCCTTCCTGGACAAGACGTTCGGGCTGGGCCACGAGACCGCGCACGGCGCGGCCTGGATCCGGGGCGGCAGCCCCACCAAGGGCTTCCTGGCCTTCGCCGCGGTCGGTCCGTTCAAGGGCCTCTACCACTCGATCGCCGGGGCGACCTGGGCCGACTGGCTGTTCATGGTGGGCCTGCTGGCCATCGGGGTGGCGCTGCTGCTCGGCGTGACCATGCGCCTGGCCGCCGCCAGCGGTGCGCTGATGCTCGTGCTGATGTGGACCGTGGCCCTGCCGCCGGCCAACAACCTGTTCATGGACGACCACCTCATCTACGCGATGCTGCTCGTCATCCTCGCCGCAGCCGGGGCGGGCGCGACGCTGGGTCTGGGGCGGTGGTGGGAGCGGCTCCCCATCGTCTCGAAGAACGGCTGGCTCAAGTAGCACCGGAGCCGCAGCCGGCCCGGGTCCGCGGACCCGGGCCCTCTGCCGTGCCGTCCGGGGCGCCGCGCCGACCCTGTCCGGATGAGGGCCGAAGGTCCCTTCCGGACGTGGCCAGCGGCCCTGCCGCCCGGTGACCCGCGGGACGAGAGTGACCTCATGAACACCATCGCGAAGCTGAAGCAGGGTTCGGTCGTCGTGGGCGTCGACGGTTCACCCGCCGGCGAGGCCGCCGTGGAGTGGGCCGTGCGCTACGCGACCGCGCGGCGTCGCCCGCTCATGATCGTGAAGGCCACCGGCGACCCCGGCGACAGCGTCGAGATCCTCGGCTCGGCCGAGGCGCGCCGGGTGCTGCGCACGAAGGCCCGCCGGGTCACCGACCACACCCTCGGCGTGGTCAAGCGGCTCGCGCCGGACCTCGAGGTCGACGTCTCGACGCCCCTCGAGGACGCCCGCCAGGCGCTGATCGACTTCTCCGACCGCGCCTCGATCATCGTGCTCGGCACGCGCGGTCGCGGGCCGGTCCGCTCGCTGGTGCTCGGCTCGGTCAGCACCGCGGTGGCGGCGCACGCACAGTGTCCCGTCGCTGTCGTCCGCCCCGCGGAGCACGACACCGGGGACGTGCGGGCTCACGTGGTGGTGGGCGTGGACGGCAGCCCCGCCTCGACCGCGGCCGTCGAGTTCGCCTTCGACCTGGCGTCGATGGAGGGCCGGGAGCTGGACGGGGTGCACTGCTGGTCCACCAACGACACCTTCATCGACCCGGTCAGCTACCAGCAGCGCCTGGACCACGCGGACCAGCACGAGCGGCTCCTGAACGAGGCGATGGCCGGCTACGCCGAGAAGTTCCCGGACGTGGTCGTGCACCGGCACCTGCCGGACGCGAGCCCGGTCGGCGGGCTGGTCGAGCGGTCGGAGACCGCCGCCGTGGTCGTCGTCGGCTCCCGCGGACGCAGCGGCGTCAAGACGGTCATCGGCTCCGTGAGCCGGTCCGTCCTCGAGCACGCGCACTGCACCGTCGTCGTCGTCCGGCCGTGAGCCGGCGACACGCCTGGCGAACGCCATGTCCGACGACCTGTCCGACGACCTGTCCGACGCGTCCGAGGACGTGCCCCACGAACCGTCCGACGCGTCCGAGGAGCCACCCCCGAGGCGTCTGCCGCTGACCGCGCTCACCGGGCGTCCGGTGCGGGACGTGTCGGGGCGCCGTACCGGCTGGGTGCGTGACGTGGTGGCCCGGGTCGGCCCCGACAGCGTCCGGGTCACCGGCCTCCTGGTCGGGGACTTCCGCGACCGCTGGCTGGTCCCGTGCGCCGAGGTCGACGTCCTCGCCGACCCCGGGCCCCGGCTCGTCCACGACCTGCCGAAGGACCAGCGCACCTCGACCCCGCTGGACGCCGACGAGCTGCTGCTGGTGCGCGACGTGCTCGACTGCCGCGTCTACGTCGTGGCCGCCCGCGGCACGGCGCGCGTCGGCGAGGTCTGGCTCGAGCCGTCGGCGGACGGCGCCCTGCTCGTCCCGGGCGTCGAGGTCGGCACCCGCGTGGTGCTGCGGCGGCTCGGGCTCCAGCGGTGGCGGGGTCGACCTCCCGACGAACCCCTGCTCCCGCTGTCCGCGGTCCACCTGGTCTCCGGTCGCGGGCACATCGTGCAGCTGTCGTCGGGGATGTCCCCGGTCCCGGGTCTCCCCGCCCACGACCTCGCGCACCTGCTGACCCATCTCTCCGCCCGTGCGGCGGTGGACGTCGTCCGCCGGGTCCCTCCCGCGCGCTCGCGGGCCGCCGTCGAGCACCTGCACCCCCGCGTCCGGGCGCACCTGGGACGGGCCATCGACGACCGGCCCGCGTCCGCGCGCCGGTACCGGCGGACGGCAGGCTGGCGCGTCGACCGCCCGCCTGACGAGACCCCGGCCGACCGGACGCGGCGCACGTGACCCAGGGGCTGGCGACGGCCCCGGACAGCTCGGGACGGCACCGCCGGCGCGGCCGGGCCGCGCTCCGGCTCGCCACGGTCGGCGCGGTGCTGGGCCCGGGTCTGCTCGCGGGCCTCTCCGACGACGACCCGGCCGGCATCACGACGTACTCGGTCCTGGGCGCCGAGCACGGCTACCGGCTGCTCTGGGTGCTGCTGCTGTCCACCGTCGCGCTGATGCTCTTCCACGACCTCGGCGCCCGGATGGGTGTCATCACGGGACAGGGGCTGGTCGGGCTGGTCCGGCACCGGTACGGCGTGCGGGTGGCGACCGCGACGCTGGTGGCCCTCGTGGTCGCGAACGTCGGCACCGCCGCGGCGGAGTTCGCCGGCATCGCCGCCGGGGGTGAGCTGCTGGGTGTCGACCGGACCGTGTCGGTCCCGGTGGCCGCGGTCGGCGTCACCGTCCTGGTGCTGGCCGGCAGCTTCCACCGCGTCGAGCACGTGCTGCTCGCGCTCGCCTCCGTCTTCGTCGCGTACGTCGCCGCGGG
>DASTGV010000375.1:0-7277 GCA_035718765.1 Nocardioidaceae bacterium | reverse complement strand
CTGCGCACGACCGCGTCGGACTGGGGTCCGGTGCGCGCGATGCTGTGGCGGCCCTGGCGGCTCGGCGCGGGCGTCTTCTTCGGGCTGGCCTGCGCCACCAAGTGGAACGCGGTCTACCCGCTGGCAGCGTTCGGCGTGCTGGTGTGGATGTGGGACGCGGGGGCCCGGCGCGTGATCGGCGTGCGGATGCCGCGGCTGCGCTCCTTCGTCGTCGACGCGTTGCCGGCGTTCGGCTACCTCGTCCTGGTCGCGCTCGTGGTGTACCTGGTCAGCTGGACCGGGTGGCTGCTGCACGCCGGCGTCTACGAGCGGTCCCTGTCGGACACGCAGTACGGGCCGTACTGGGGGAGCTACCTGCAGCACGCCACGCGCGGCTTCCTCCCCGAGCTGTGGCGGTCGCTGCGGTCGCTGTGGCACTACCACCACGACGTCTACGTGTTCCACACGCAGTTCCTCGACGACGCGCACCACACCTACCAGTCGAAGCCTCAGGGGTGGCTGATCCTGAACCGCCCCGTGGGCGTGCAGGCCGACCTGGGCATCAAGCCCGGCGTCGACGGCTGCGACGCCCCCGCCGGCAGCACCTGCCTGCGCCAGGAGATCCTGCTCGGCACGCCGGCGCTGTGGTGGGGCGGGGTGCTCGCGCTGGTCTACGCGGTCTACGGCTGGGTCGGCAAGCGGGACTGGCGCTTCGGGCTCGCGGTGGTGGGCGTGCTCGCCTCGTGGCTGCCGTGGATCCCCAACGACGACCGGCCGATCTTCTCCTACTACGCGATCGCGATCATCCCGTTCACCGTCCTGGCCATCACGCTCTGCCTCGGGACGATGATGGGCGGGCCCCGCGCGCCGTACCGGAGACGGATGTGGGGCACGGCGTTCGCCGGCGCCTTCGTGGTGCTGGTGATCCTCAACTTCGCCTGGTTCTGGCCGATCTACGTCGGCGACCTGATCAGCACCCCGGACTGGCTCGACCGGATCTGGTTCACCCGCTGGATCTGAGTATCCGCACGGTGTGACCGCCCCCGGATCGTCCGCAGGCTGGAGGGGTGACCTCCACCTCGACGGCGCCCACCCGCCGGCGCGCCCTGCCCGCGCTGCTCGCCGCCCTCGCCCTCGCCGGCTCCGCGCTGGCCACCCTCGCCACGCTCGCCGCCGCCCGCTACGCCGGTGCGACCTGTGCCGAGGACGCCGCCCACCAGCCCTGGTCCGGGCAGCGCGCGCTGCTGGGGGTCGTGCTGGCCGCCCTGCTCCCCTGGGTCCTGGCCGCGAGCCGGACGGCGCCGCACACCTCGACGCGGTTCCGGCTGCTGGTGTGCGCCGCGGTGACCGCGTCACCGCCGGTCCTCGCGCTGCTGGTCGGGCTCGACCACGACTTCTGGCGCGCCGGGCTCTGCTAGGCGATGTCACCGATCCGGTTGCGGGCACCTCGAACGGCGGGGACCCTGGAACGGTGCCTCCCGGGGGTGAGCGTCCGATCCATGACCCGGCCGCGACCCTCCGCGAGGTCGCGGCCTCCTTGGTGAACCGGCACGCGCCGGTGATCACCGGCCTGATCGGCCTCGACGAGACGGTGCTCGCCCTCGACGGTGCGCTGCTCCGCCGGCTCGGGTACGACGCCGACGACTGGGTCGGCCGCCGGGTCTCGGAGCTGGTCCCGGACACCGACACCGTCGATCTGATCCGGCGCGGCCTGGCCGGCGAGGCGCTGGCCGAGACCACGATCCTGAACGGACGGACCTGGCTGGTCGCGGTGACCCCGGTCCACGACGGCGAGGAGCTGGCCGGCGCCGTCTCCGTGCTCACGTTCGCCGACGAGGCCGACGTGCACCGCGAGCTGACCGCCACGGAGGCGCTCAACGAGCAGTTCGCGGCCCTGATCCAGCTGTCCCAGGACTTCATCGCGATCGCCGACCTGGACGGCACCGTGACCTTCGTCAACGAGGCCGGGCGCCGGCTCGTGGGGCTGTCCTCCGACGAGCAGACCCTGGGCCGCCCGACCGACGACTACTTCACCGACGAGGGCCGGGCGAAGTCCCGCGAGATCGAGCAGGCGGTGCGTGAGCGCGGGTTCTGGGAGGGCGAGACGGTCCTGCGGCACTTCGGCACGGACGAGGCGATCCCGGTGTCCGCCAACTCCTTCCTGGTCACCCGGTCCTCCGACGGCGCGCCCCTGGCCCTGGCCACGGTCCAGCGGGACCTGCGGGGACGGATGCGGCAGGAGCAGGCGCTGGTGCTGCGCGCACAGGAGCAGCGCGCGGTCGCCGAGCTCGGCCGGCTGGCCCTGACGATGCCGCTGGCCGAGCTGATGCAGGAGGCGGTGCGGCTCGTGCACGCGCGCTACCCGTCGCTGGTCGCCGGCGTGCTCCGCCGGATGCCCGACGGCCGGACCACGGAGCTGGTCGCCTCCTCGACGGCCGACTGGGTGCCGGTCGTCATCGACCTCGACGACAGCTCGCTGACCGGGCGGTCGATCGTCCGCAACGAGATCGTGGCCAGCGACGACGTGGTCTCCGACCCGGAGTTCCCGCACCAGACCGCCACCGCCCGGTTCGGCATGCGCAGCGCGCTGTCGGTGCCGATCCCGGACGTCGGGCACCCCTGGGGCGCGGTCGGGGCGTCGGGCACCGAGCCGCGGCAGTGGACCGAGGACGACGTCGCGTTCGTCGACGCGGTCGCCGCGACGCTGGGCGCCGCCGTACGCCGGCAGCAGCTGGAGAGCCAGCTGCAGCACCAGGCCCTGCACGACGGGCTCACCGGACTGCCCAACCGGGCGTTGGTGACGGACCGGATCGAGCACGCGCTGGACCGGTCCGGCCGCACGGACGGCACGGTCGCCGTGCTGCTGCTGGACCTCGACGACTTCAAGACGGTCAACGACTCGCTCGGGCACGGCAGCGGCGACGAGCTGCTCGCGGAGCTGGCGCACCGGTTCCAGCGGGTGGTCCGCGACGGCGACACGGTGGCCCGGCTCGGCGGCGACGAGTTCGTGGTCGTGTGCGAGGACGTCCGCAGCGAGCAGGACGTCGCGTTCGTGGCCGAGGCGCTGCTGGAGGCCTGCGCCGGCCCCGTGCAGCTGGACGGGCAGCCGATCGGCCTCTCCGCCAGCGTCGGGGTGAGCCTGGCCGGCCCCGGGGACGAGGACACCCAGGCGCTGCTGGCCGAGGCGGACATCGCGATGTACCGCGCCAAGCGCGACCGGCCCGGCACCTACCGCATCTTCGACGAGGCGATGCGCGGCGACGTCCTGGGCCGGATGAACGTCGCCGGCGAGCTGCGGGCGGCGGTGCGCGCCGACGCGCTCGACCTCGAGTTCCAGCCGATCGTCGACCTGGCGACCGGTGGGCTGGCCGCCATGGAGGCCTTGGCCCGCTGGACGAACGAGGCGGGCGAGCGGGTGCCGCCCGACGTGTTCATCCCGGTCGCCGAGGAGACCGGCCTGATCGCCGAGCTGGGCGCGGTGGTGCTGCGCCGGGCGGCGCGGCAGGCGGTCGCCTGGCAGGCGCACCGGGAGGTGGGCGTCCGGGTGAACGCCAGTGCCCACGAGCTGCGCAGCCGGACGTACTTCGACCAGGTGATGGGCACGCTGGAGGAGACCGGGCTCGCGCCCCGGCTGCTCGGCCTGGAGATCACCGAGTCGACGTTCGTGGTCGACGACACGTCCACGCAGGACACCTTGAACCGGCTGCGGGACGCCGGCGTCTCGCTGCTCATCGACGACTTCGGCACCGGCTACAGCTCACTGAGCTACCTGCAGCGGTTCCCGGTCGTCGACGTGCTCAAGGTCGACCGGTCGTTCCTCGGCGAGGGCACCCGGGGCGAGGCCGTGGTGCGCGCAGTGGTCGGGCTCGGTCGCGCGTTCGGCCTGCAGGTCTGCGCCGAGGGCGTGGAGACCGCCGACCAGCTGGCCCGGGTCCGCGACCTCGGCTGCGACTTCGCGCAGGGCTACCTGCTCTCGCGGCCGGTGCCCGCGTCCCGGAGCACGGAGCTGGTCGCGGGCTGGCAGCCCGCAAACATATAAGCGCTGTTACGTTAGGCGCGTGAGCCTGCGCGACGAGCTGCCGAGCCGGTGGCGCCCCCTCTTCCAGGTCCTCCGCGAGCTCGACGACGGCATCGCCGCGGCCTACGCCGAGCTCGGGATCGAGGGCGTGCGGCCGCGGTTCTCGATGGCGTTGATGTTCCTCGACGGCGAGGGGCCGATGACGATCCGGCGGCTCGCCGACGAGTGCGGGGTCACCCACTCCGCGATGAGCCAGTCGGTGACCCAGATGCGGTCCGCCGGGCTGGTCGCGTCCACCCCGGGGTCGGACGCCCGCAGCCGGCTGGTCAGCCTGACCGACGCCGGCCGCGCCGTGGTGCCGGCCCTGCGCGCCGAGTGGGCGGCCACCGAGGCGGCGCTGGCCGAGCTCGAGGACGAGCTGCCCTACCCCCCGTCCCGGGTCGCCGACGACCTCCGGGCCGCCCTGGACCGGCGCGCCTTCGCCGCGCGGGTCCTCGACCACGTCCGTCGTACGTGAGGGGGGTGCTGGTCGACGTCCGGCCGCTGCGCGAGAGCCCGGCGTTCCGGGCCTGGTGGCTCGGCTCGACCCTGTCGACCTTCGGCGGCCAGCTGTCGTCGTTCGCGCTGCTCTACTACGTGTGGGCGCGCACTCACCAGCCCGCGCTGGTCGGCCTCGTCGGCCTCGCCCAGCTCGTCGCCACGGTGGCCGGGGCGCTGCTCGGTGGCGCCCTGGCGGACCGGTACGACCGGCGCCGGCTGGTGCTCGTCACCCGCGCCGGACAGCTGGTCGCCGCGCTCGCGCTCGCCCTGCTGGTCCTGCTCGCCCTGCCGCTCGCGGCCGTGTTCGTCGTGGCCGCCGTCGAGACCGGCCTCGGCGCCGCCGGGGCCCCGGCGAACCGCTCGTTCACCGCGCGGCTGCTCCCGCCGGAGCGGCTCGGCGCCGGCCTGGCGGTCGCCCGGCTCGCGGACCAGGCGAGCCTGCTCGCCGGCCCGATGGTCGCCGGGCTGCTCACCGTGTCGGTCGGCGTCGCGGCCTGCTTCGTCCTCGACGCAGTCTCGTTCGTGGCCGCGATGTACGGCGTCGGCCGGCTCCCCTCGATGCGGCCGGAACCGGTCGCCGGCCCGGACCTGCACGGCCTCGCGGCCGGGCTGCGGCTGGTGGCGACGAGCCCGGTGCTGCTGGGCGCGTTCGCCACCGACGTCGCCGCCACCGTGCTCGCCATGCCACTGGCGGTGTTCCCCGTGGTGAACGCCGAGCTGTACGGCGGCTCCCCGGTCACCCTGGGCCTCTTCGCGCCGGCGATCGGTCTCGGCGGGATCGTCGCGGGCGCACTGTCGGGGCGGGTCACCGCAAGCCCGTGGCAGGGCCGGCTCATGCTCGCGTCCGCGGCGGTGTGGGGGGTCGCGCTCGCCTGCTTCGGGCTCAGCCGCTCGCTGCCGGTCGCGCTCGCCTGCCTCGCCGTCGCCGGCGCCGCGGACACCGTCACCGTGGTGTCGCGGACCAGCATCGTCCAGCACGCGACCCCGGACGCGCTGCGCGGCCGGGTGAACGCCCTGGACTTCCTCATCGGCGTGTCCGGGCCGCAGCTGGGCAACGCCCGCGCCGGGCTGGTCGCGTCGGCCACGTCCGGGGCGACGAGCGCGGCGCTGGGCGGGCTGACGTCCCTGCTCGCGGTGCTGGCCGTGGCCGCCGTGTCGCCGGCGTTGCGGCGGTACACCCCCGTGCCCGCGGCGGCCGGACGACCCGCCTCCCAGTGAGGACCGGGGGCAGCGCCGCGCGGGACCTTCGTCCCTGGGCGACCTCCGACGGCCAGGAGACGCTGACCGCATGAGGCCCTCCGTCGTACTCCTCCGTCGGCCCCTTCCCGCACGGGCGTCGTACTCCCGACCGGGCTCGGCCCGCGTGTGGCAGGGGTGGCTCGCGGCCTGGCCGGGGATGGTTGCGGCCGCGCTCGCCAACGGCACGTTCCGGGCCCTGGTGACCCAGCCGCTCCTCGGCGAGACCGCGGCCCGACAGCTCGCCACAGTCCTGCTGCTCGGGCTGCTCGTCGCCTACCAGTGGTGGCTGAGCCGGCGGCTGCCGATCGCCACCTGGCAGCAGGCCGTCGCCATCGGGGCGGCCTTGACGGCGATGACCCTCGCGTTCGAGCTCGGGTTCGGCCGCTTCGTCGAGCACCTGTCCTGGTCCACGATGCTCGCCGACTACGACGTCACCAGCGGGCGCATCTGGGCGCTGGTGCCCCTGTGGCTGCTCGTGGGTCCCGCAGTCATCAGGTCGGTGCAGGACCGGCCGGAGGACGAGCCCCGGTGACGGGGACGGTCGACCTGTTCTGGATCCCGGTCGGGGCCGGCGACGTGTCGCCCCTGGTCCGGCGAGGCAGCCGGGCCTACGAGTCCGTGGTCGCCAGGCTGCAGCGCCGCCCCGTCTGCGACCTCTTCCACTCCGCCCTCGTGGTCCGCACGCCCGGCACCTGGTTCGTCATCGAGATGGCACCGGTCTGGGCCGACCGGCATCCCTGTCGAGGAGTGGTGGCCGAAGGTCCGGTCGGGCTGCCCTGGCTGGGACGCTCGAGGATCTTCAGGTACGAGGTGCGCCGCTGGCGCGACGGCCTGCTGCAGGACGCCGAAGAGGCGGTCCAGAGCCCGGTGCGGCTCGCGGACGACGAAGCGGTCGCCCGACGGCTGCTCGGGCTCGTGCCGGCGGTCCCGACGTACACCTGGGGCCGGGACGAGGCCGGCACCGGTGACATGTGGAACTCGAACTCGCTGGTGTCCTGGCTGCTCGTGGTCAGCGGGCTGGAGGTCGGCCCCTTGCAGCCCCCGGCAGGAGGCCGCGCGCCCGGCTGGTCAGCCGGGCTGGCCGTGGCCCGGCGGGCTGCTCGGCAGGTCCCGGCGCGTTGACGGCGTCCGCCTGCGGGCACGGTGGCCGCGCAGCCTGGACCCATGGCTGCGGCCTCCAGGGTCGGTCTCCGAGACGTCGGCGGCGGCATGACCCGATGACGTGGCCGCGCAGGCCGTGCCATGGTGTGCCGGGAGAGTTCGAGCTCAGGGGGTGTCGGTGCGCGCAGCCTGGTACGACGAGCAGGGCGAAGCCGGCACCGTGCTGCAGGTCGGTGAACAGGCCGCGCCGGAACCGGGGCCGGGTGAGCTCCGGGTCAGGATTCGGGTCTCAGGTGTGAACCCGGGCGACACCAAGAAGCGGCGAGGCTGGCTCGGCTCGACGATGCCGTTCCCTCGCGTGATCCCGCACAGCGACGGAGCAGGAGTCGTCGAGTCGGTG
>DASTGV010000374.1:0-5436 GCA_035718765.1 Nocardioidaceae bacterium | reverse complement strand
AGCTGCTGGGAGACGGTCGACGTGGTGGTGTGCATGACGTCGGCCACGGCCCGCATCGAGCCCAGCCGGGACAGCTCCAGCAGCAGCTCGAGCCGGCGCGGGTCCATCCGGCAATCATCCAGGTTCGACGAACGATGTGTCCAGCAATCTCACGTGGACGCGAACGGTCGTGGGGGTCTCTACTGGAGCCATGACCTCGCTCCTCGCTCCGCCCACCACCGGCCGCGGCGCCGCCCGCACCGGCACGTTGATGGCCGTCGCGTCGATGACCTGCGTCCAGCTCGGGCTGGCCCTGGCGGTCGGCCTGTTCGGCCAGGTGGGTCCGGAGGGCGCGGCCTGGCTGCGGCTCGCCTGGGCCGGCGTGGTGGTGCTGGTGCTGGTGCGCCCCCGCCCGCGCGACCTGAGCCGCCGCGGGCTGCTGGCGGGCGCCGCGCTCGGGGTGGTCACCGCCGGCGTGACGATGCTGTTCATGGTCGCCGTGGCGCGGCTGCCGCTGGGCACTGCGAGCGCGCTGGAGTTCCTCGGCCCGCTCGGGGTGGCGGTCGCTCGCAGCCGTGGTGGCCGGATGCTGGCCTGGCCGGTCCTGGCGGCGGTCGGCGTCGTGCTGCTGACCGAGCCCTGGCACGGCACCGTCGACCTGGTCGGCGTGGCCCTCGCCCTCGGTGCGGCGGCCTGCTGGGCGGCGTACATCCTGCTCACCCAGGCCGTCGGCGACGAGCTCACCGGCCTGACCGGCCTGGCCGTGTCGCTGCCGGTCGCCGGGCTGGCCGCGACCGCGGTGGCCGGGCCTGCGGTGCTCCCGTCGATGACGTGGGAGCTGGCGCTGGTCGGTCTCGGCCTGGCGATCCTGCTGCCGGTCGTGCCGTTCAGCCTGGAGATGCTCGCGCTGCGCCGGCTGACCACGTCGGCGTTCGGCACCCTGATGAGCCTCGAGCCAGCGATCGCCCTGCTGATGGGGCTGGTGCTGCTGCACCAGGTGCCGGGCCTGTGGCCGGTGCTCGGTGTCGGGTTCGTGGTCGCGGCCGGGGTGGGCGCCGAGCGGACCGGCGCCCGCGAGCACCACACGGACCCGGCGCGCGACGCGGACTGGCAGACTGACGCGGTCCTCGCGCCCTGCGAGGCCTGAGGTCCGGAGGACGATGAGCGCACGCTTCGAGGAGCTCGCCTGGCGGGAGACGCCGATGGGCGAGATCGCCCTCCGCCGGCGTCGTGAGCCGGCCCTGGACGTGGACGTGTTCGAGGTCAAGCTCGGCGACGAGTACCTCATGTCCAGCCTGTTCACGGTGGCCGAGGTCGAGCTCGCGCGGCTCGGGCTCGCCGCGCACGACGGGGACCGGCTCGACGTCCTGGTCGGGGGTCTGGGGCTGGGGTACACCGCGGTCGCCGCGCTCGAGGACCCACGGGTCTCGGCCCTGACCGTCGTGGAGGCGCTGCCGGACGTCGTGGACTGGCACGAGCGGGGGCTGCTGCCCTGCTCGGCGACCCTGACCTCGGACGCCCGGACGACGCTCGTGACGGCGGACTTCTTCGCCACGGTCGGCGCCGGCCTCCCGCTCTCGCACGAGCGGCCCGACCCGTCGTACGACGTGCTGCTGGTCGACATCGACCACACGCCCGACCACGTGCTGCACCCGAGCCACGCGGCGTTCTACGCCGAGGCGGGGCTGCGGCGGATGGCCACCCGGCTGCGGCCCGGGGGCGTGTTCGCGCTGTGGTCCGACGACCCGCCGGACGCGCCGTTCGTGGCCCGGCTGGCGGCGGTCTTCGCGGACGTGGCGGCGCACGTGGTGGAGTTCGACAACGTCCTCACCGGCGGCACGTCGGCGAACACGGTGTACGTCGCGCGCTGAGTCGAGCCCCCCGGGGAGTCAGCTCCGCTGGGCGGGCACCGGTCTGGGGGCGTCGATCTCGCCCTTGCGCAGCCGGTACACCTGCAGCCGCAGGTCGTAGTACTTCTCGGTCTCCCCGACCCACTCCATGCCGACCCGCTCCGCGGTCGCGGCGCCGCGGCCGTTCTGGGTCCGCACGACCGCGAAGACCTCGTCGACACCGTAGGTGAACGCGTGGTGGGCCACCGCGTGCCCGGCCTCCGCGGCGTAGCCGTGGCCCCACGCCTCGGGCGCGAGCTGCCAGGCCACCTCGAGGTCCTCGCCGTGCGGCGGGAGCGGCAGGACGGCGACGCCGCCGACCACGTCCCCGGTCCCGCTGAGCGTGACCGCCCAGCGCCCCTGCGGCAGCTCCAGGTCCTCACCGAGCCACCGCTCGAGGAGCGCGCGCATGGCCGTCGTGTCGGGCACCCGGTCCATCGCCGGGGAGAGCCAGCGCGCCACGTCGTCCGCGCCGTACACCGCGAGCGCTGCCTCCGCGTCGTCGACGGTCCACGGGCGCAGCGTCAGCCGCGGTGAGGTGATGACGCCCGCGTCACGGGCGACCGCGTGGTCAGGCCGCACGGTGCACCTCGATCCGGTCGACCTTGTCGGGGTAGAACGCGACGTGGTCCTTGACCGGGGCGACCGCCTCGTGGGGCTCCGGGTAGTACCACGCGGCGGCGGGCACGAGGTCGTCGCCGACCTGCAGGGAGTGGTAGGACGCCTCACCCTTGAACGGGCAGTACGTCGCGTGGTCGCTGGCGCGCAGCACCCCGGGGTCGACGTCGGCGAGCGGGATGTACTGCACGGGCGGGTAGGACGCCTCGCGCAGCGTGATCGCGTCGGTGGTGTCGGCGATGACGCGGCCACCCAGCGTGACCGTCACCCGGGCCCCGGTGGGCTCGAGGGTGATCGGGTGGAGCGGCCCGGGGACGAGAACCTTCTTCAGGGTCATGCGGCGTCAACGCCGGCGCACCTCCGCTCATTCCGGACGGTCGTCGACCCGCGGGTGCACACTGACCTCGTGCGGACCACGTTGTACGACCACGCCGGCGGCGACCCGGCGTTCCTCGCCCTGGCGACCGCGTTCCACGCCCGCTGCCTGGCCGACCCGGTGCTCGAGCACCCGTTCTCCCACGCGGACGGCAACCCCGACCACGTCCCGAACCTGGCCGCCTACTGGGCCGAGGTGCTCGGCGGTCCCGCGCGCTACTCCGACGCCGTCGCCGACCAGTCGTACGTGCTGCGGCTGCACGCCGGCAACGGCCCGATGGACGACCTCGGGCGGCGGTTCGTGGACGCGTTCGTCGCCGCCGCCGACGACGCGGACCTGCCGGACGACCCGGAGTTCCGCACGGCACTGCGCGACTACATGGTGTGGGCGGTGGCCGACGTGCTGGCCTACTCCCCCGAGGGCTCCGAGGTGCCCTCGGGCGTGACGATGCCGCGGTGGTCCTGGACCGGGCTCGTCACGGACGGCGCATGAGTGCGACCGCGGTCGCGGACCGGGTCCGCGCGATCTGCCTGGCGTTCCCCGAGGTGAGCGAGCGCCCCAGCCACGGGTCACCGGCGTTCTTCGTGCGCAGGCAGTTCGTGATGCTCTGGCCCGACGGCCACCACGAGCACGGCTTCCCCCACCTGTGGTGCGCGGCTCCCGCCGGTGCGCAGGAGGAGGGCGTCGCCACGGACCCGCAGCGCTACTTCCGTCCGCCGTACGTCGGAGCGCGCGGCTGGCTCGGCGTACGCCTGGACGGTGACGTCGACTGGGACGAGGTCGCCGAACGCTGCCAGGACGCCTACCGAACCGTCGCGCCGGCCCGGCTGGTCACGCTGCTCGACCGCGGACGCTGAACCCGAGGCTCACGCGTGCCGAAGAGTCGGGGAGACGGGTCCCTGAACCCGTCTCCCCGACCCATCCCCCTGGCCGAGCCCGTCCGGGTGAGCAGGCGCTATGAGCGCCCAGACGGACTTGCCCCCGTGCGGTTCGGGTGTCACTCCCCACCTCGCCGACAGCTCGGCGACGATGCCCAGCCCGCGTCCGCTGTCGTGCAGGGGGGAGGCGTGCACGGGGAACGGCAGGGCCGAGGACGGGTCGGTGACGGTGACCAGCACGGCTCCGCCCGTGACGTCGACGGTGACGGTGAACCGGGAGCCGGCGTGCCGGACGGCGTTCGTGGCGAGCTCGCTCACCACCAGGCGGGCGTCGGGGACGGCGTCGTCGAGCCCGTGGTCGGCGAGCTGGAGGGCGACGAACTGCCGCGCCGCAGCGATGTTCGCCGCAACGGCGTCCCAGGTTGTCGTACGCGACCATCCGGTCGTCACAGTGCCCGCCCGTCCTCGGCGATCTGGCTCTCGAGCTCACGGTCGCGGGGTCTGGGCGGCGCTTGCTCCTCACCCTAGACCAGTGCGCACTGCCGGAACACCCTGCGCGGGGCGGCGGAAGCGCGCAGGGCGGAGACGTGGTCACGGCCCGGCCCGCGGGTGTCTGCGGACCGTCGGGACGAGACCTACGAGCGCGGCACGCTCACCGGACCCGCTCCAGGCCCCCGGCGCTGACCTGGTGCACGAGCACCCTCAGCCGCGGCTCCACCCGCGCCAGCCGCACCTTCGTCCACGCGTGCAGCATCGTGGTGAGCAGGTCACAGGTCTCCCAGAGCAGCACGCGGTCCCGCGAGACGCCCGCGTGCTTCTGGTAGGCAGCCAGGAACTCCTCGCACAGCTCGTCGAGCAGCCTCAGGTTCTCCTCCACCGCGAGGGGGCTGGGACGGGTGCCGTCGGCGCCCAGGGTGGAGATGCCGATGTCGCGCAGCTTCGCGCGGAACCGGCCGAGGTCCAGCGCCGGCTCCGCCATGCAGGCTCCGTCGAAGTCGATGAACCCGACCCCGCCGTCGTCCAGCATCACCTGCGCCGGCCGGAAGTCGTGGTGGGAGGAGACGACCGGGTCGGGCACGGTGTCCCGGGCCAGGTCCGTCAGCCGGGACAGCAGCGGCTCGCCCGCGAGGGCCAGCCCCGGCACGCTGGTGGCGAGCCGGCCGAGCACCTCATGGACCTCCTCCAGCTCGTCCTCGAGCGTCGCGGTCCGCCCGTACGACGTACCCGAGCCGTGGAGCGCGGCGAGCGCCCTCGCCGTCGCGGACAGCTCCGCCCGAAGCCGGTCCAGCTCCGGCCCGCCGTGGGTGATCGCCCGCCGGGCCAGGTCCTTGAGGGTCTCCTCCCCCGGCACCGGCCCCTGCACCAGGATGCGTTCGTCTGCGAGGTACCCGAGCGGCTCGGCCAGCTGCACGGCCTGGGACCACAGGCGCGGGTGGTCCCAGAGCGCGGTCATGGCCTCCCACGCCGACTCCCCCTTCTCGCCCTGGTGCGTCTTGAGGACGACCCGGTCCGGCGGCACCGGCCCGACGGGCCGGCCGGAGTAGCCGAGCCCGACGACCACGGTGCAGCGGCTGCCCGGCTTGTACCGCACGACGACCGGGTCGCAGGAGGTGATCGTGGCGTCCACGTAGCCGGCCTCCCGCAGGACCGGCTGGAGCAACCGGGCCGCCTCGACCGGGTCGACCAGCCGCGGCAG
>DASTGV010000373.1:0-9237 GCA_035718765.1 Nocardioidaceae bacterium | reverse complement strand
TGCCGGGACGACGAGCGGGTGCGCTTCGGCTACCGGCCGCGCGAGGGCGAGGCCATGGAGCGCACCGTGGAGCCGCACCGGCTGGTGTCGGTCGGGCGGCGGTGGTACCTCGTCGCCTGGGACCTCACCCGGCACGACTGGCGCAGCTTCCGGCTGGACCGGATGACCGAGGCCCGCACCACCGGCATGCGGTTCCGGCAGCGCGAGCTGCCGGGCGGGGACGCGGCGGAGTTCGTGAAGGCCGGGCTGCGCGGGATGGCGCAGCGGCACCACGTGGAGGTGCTCGTGCACACCGCCGTCGACGTCGTACGGCGCGCCGTGGGCCGGTGGGGCACGGTCGAGGAGGTGGACGCGACGTCGTGCCGGCTGACCATGGAGGTCGACGACCTGGCCTGGCCGATGTTCGTGCTGGCCGGGCTGGACGCGGACTTCGTCGTGGAGGGCCCGGCCGAGCTGAAGGCGCGCGTCGCCGACGTCAGCCGGCGGTTCGCCCGGGCGGGCGGCTGAGCCTCAGACCGCCGCGGAGCCCTCGACCACGTTGGTCCGCACCCACTCGACGATCTTCGTGGTGGGGGCGCCGGGGGTGAACACCTCGGCGACGCCCATCTCCTTCAGCAGCGGGATGTCGTCCTCGGGGATGATCCCGCCGCCGATCACGACGATGTCGCGGGCGTCACGCTCGTCGAGCAGGCCGATCAGCTTCTTGAACAGCGTCATGTGCGCGCCCGAGAGCACCGAGAGGCCGATCACGTCGGCGTCCTCCTGGATCGCGGTCTCGACGATCTGCTCGGGCGTCTGGTGGAGGCCGGTGTAGATGACCTCGTGACCGGCGTCGCGAAGCGCGCGGGCGATCACCTTGGCACCGCGGTCGTGCCCGTCGAGCCCGGGCTTGGCCACCACGATCCGGACCGGAGCCACCATCACACCCACACCTTCGTCGTACGCAGGGAACCTGCTCGGCACCCTAGCCGACGCGCGAAGGCGGCCGACCAGACCAGGCACCCCGCGGTGAGTGAACTCCCCCACATGGGCAACACTAGGGCGGCCCGCCCTCCAGCGGACAAAGGTGACGAACCCGTGACGCACGGCACACAGGGTCCGCCCACCTCGTCAGCACGGAAATGGGCCGTTCGGTTAGTGTTTGCGGTTGCGTGCCCCCGACGTAAGGAACATTTCCGACAGTGTCGAACCATCGTGCAGACAAGCGCGCCGTCCGGCGCCCCTCTGTCGACGTTCGGGGGACGTCCGACCCGCTTCCCGGTCCCGCGCCGGCTCCGGCCTCGTCGGACCCGGCCGGCGCCCCGGTGGTCGTGCGCTCCGCGGGCGGCAAGCGCCGGGCCGTCAAGCCTGCTCGTACGGCGGCCCGCAACCCGCGTCGCATGCCGAGTACCCACGACGGTCTGCGCAAAACCCTCATTCCGGGAGTTCCGTCCGCACCGACCCTGATCGGGATCGCCGCGCTGGCCCTCGCCGCGGCCGGCGCCGTCACCGTCGGGCCCTCGGACAGCACCTCCCAGCTCGCCTCGGGCAACATCCAGAAGCTCTCCGGCCAGGCGAGCGTGCTCAGCGGCGCCAGCAGCATCGGCTCCAGCAACTCGCTGTCCGGGCGGGCCCGCGCCGTGAGCCGGGACTCGCAGCGCGAGGCCATGCGCGACGCCGCCGACCAGGACCTGCAGGCCGCCGCCGAGAAGCAGGCCAAGGAGCGCAACGCCGCGCTGGCCGCGCTGGCCGCCAGCGCCGAGAAGCAGGCCACCCTGATCGCCAAGAACGCCTGGCAGCTGCCCGTCGAGGCCGGCGTCTACCACCTGACCTCGCGCTTCGGCGAGTGCTCGGGCCTGTGGTCCCACTGCCACACCGGCCTGGACTTCGCTGCCCCGACCGGCACCCCGATCCACGCGATCGCCGGCGGCGTCGTGACCTCGGTCGGCTACGACGGGTCCTACGGCAACAAGACCGTCGTCACCCTCGAGGACGGCACCGAGCTCTGGTACTGCCACCAGACCGCGTACACCGTCTCCCCCGGCGAGAACGTCACCGCCGGCCAGGTGATCGGCTCGGTCGGCTCGACCGGCAACACCACCGGCCCGCACGTGCACATCGAGGTCCGGCCGGGCGCGGGTGACCCCGTCGACCCGTACGCCGCGATGATCGCCCACGGCCTGCACCCCTGACCCCGGGCGCCCGCCACGGCGCGCCAGGTCGGCGCTACAGCTTCTCGACCGGGGCGTAGCGCAGCAGGAGCCGCTTGACGCCCTGGCTCCCGAAGTCGATCGAGGCGACCGCCTTGTCGCCGACGCCGTCGAGCGCGACCACGCTGCCCATCCCGAACGAGTCGTGCACCACCCGGTCCCCCGGCGCGAGTGACGGCACCTCGCGCTTCTTGCCGCGGGCGTCGGCGTCGGCGCGGACGGCGGCGGTGCCGAACCGGCGGGTCGGGGCGCCGGCGTTGCGCTGCGGGAGCGAGGGCAGCACCGGCCGGCCCCACGAGCTCTGTGCCGCCTCGGTGCGCCGCCAGTCCACGAGGTCGACCGGGAGCTCGTCGAGGAACCGGGACGCCGGGTTGTGCGACGGCGCGCCCCAGGCGGACCGGACCACGGCCCGGGAGACGTAGAGCCGCTGCTGGGCACGGGTCAGGCCGACGTAGGCCAGCCGGCGCTCCTCCTCGAGCTCGGGCAGGTCGCCGAGCGCCCGCATGTGCGGGAAGACGCCGTCCTCGAGACCGGTGAGGAACACCACCGGGAACTCCAGCCCCTTCGCGGTGTGCAGGGTCATCAGGGTGACCACGCCCGCCTCGTCGTCGGGGATCTGGTCGGAGTCGGCGACCAGCGCGACCCGCTCCAGGAAGTCCGAGAGCCCGGGCGCGGCCGGCGCCTCGTCGGCCGGGTCGGCCGACGGTCCGGCGACCGGCTCGTCGGCGAACTCGCGGGCCACCGCGACGAGCTCGGCGAGGTTCTCGACCCGGGTCTCGTCCTGGGGGTCGTCGGACTCCTCGAGCTCGGCGAGGTAGCCGCTGCTGGCGAGCACCTGCTCGAGGACCACGTCGGCCCGCTCCCCCGCGTCGACCATCGACTGGAGCTCCTCGACCATCGCCACGAAGCCGCGGATGCAGGTCAGCGACCGGGTCGCGATCCCGGGCGCGTCCTGCGCCCGGCGCAGCGCCTCGAAGAAGCTGATCCGCTCGCGGGTGGCCAGCGCGTCGACGCAGGCCTCGGCCCGGTCGCCGATGCCGCGCTTGGGCACGTTGAGGATCCGGCGCAGCGACACCTCGTCGTCGGGGTTGACCAGGATCCGCAGGTAGGCGAGCGCGTCCTTGACCTCCCGCCGCTCGTAGAAGCGCACCCCGCCGACGACCTTGTAGGGCAGGCCGACCCGGATGAACACCTCCTCGAACACCCGGGACTGGGCGTTGGTCCGGTAGAAGACCGCCACGTCGCCGGGCCGGGCGTCCTTGGCGTCGGTGAGCCGGTCGATCTCCTCGGAGACGAAGCGGGCCTCGTCGTGCTCGTCGTCCGCGACGTAGCCGACGATCCGCTCACCGTCGCCGGCGTCGGACCAGAGGTTCTTGGCCTTGCGGCTCTTGTTGCGGCTGATCACCGCGTTGGCGGCGGTGAGGATCGTCTGGGTGGAGCGGTAGTTCTGCTCCAGCATGATCGACGTCGCGTCCGGGAAGTCCTCCTCGAACGCGAGGATGTTGCGGATGTTGGCCCCGCGGAAGGCGTAGATCGACTGGTCGGCGTCGCCGACGACCATCAGCTCCGACGGCTCGATGCCGTCCCCGTCGGGGGCGTCCGGGTCCGTGGTGGGCCGGCCGACGTCGTGCGCGCACAGCTCGCGGACCAGGACGTACTGCGCGTGGTTGGTGTCCTGGTACTCGTCGACGAGCACGTGCCGGAAGCGGCGCCGGTAGACCTCCCGCACCTCCGGGAACGCCTGGAACAGGTGCACCGTGGTCATGATCAGGTCGTCGAAGTCGAGGGCGTTGGCGGCCCGCAGCTTCTGCTGGTAGAGGGAGTACGCCGAGGCGTAGGTCTCCTCCAGGTGGTTCTGGGCGTTCTTGGCGGCGTCCTCGTGGTCGACGAGCTCGTTCTTCTGGTTGGAGACCCAGTTGAGCACCGCCCGCGGCTGGTAGCGCTTGGGGTCGAGGTCGAGCTCCTTGCAGACCATCGTCATCAGCCGCTTGGAGTCGGCCGCGTCGTAGATGGAGAACGACGACTTGTAGCCGAAGCGCTCGATCTCCTTGCGGAGGATGCGCACGCACGCGGAGTGGAAGGTCGAGACCCACATGATCCTGGCGCGGCGCCCGACCAGCTCCTCGACCCGCTCCCGCATCTCGGCGGCGGCCTTGTTGGTGAAGGTGATCGCCAGGATCGAGCCCGGGTGGGCCTTGCGCTCGGAGATCAGCCAGGCGATCCGGCGGGTCAGCACCCGGGTCTTGCCGGACCCGGCCCCGGCGACCACCAGGAGCGGGGCGCCGGCGTGCACGACGGCGGCCCGCTGCGGCTCGTTGAGCCCCTCGAGCAGCTCCTCGGCGGACGGGCCGCGGCGCCGGGCCGGCTCCGGGGTCGCGACGTCGAGCTCCAGCTCGGTCTGGGTCGAGGTGGGGGCCTGCGGGATCGGGAACGACGCGCTCATGAGTGCGCCCAGCCTACGACCCGGCAGGGACACCGCCGGGCACGGCTCAGCGGCCGTTCGCGGAGAAGTGCATGAGGTCGGACACGCTGGCGAAGTCGCCGCCCCAGGTCCAGCCGGCGGCCGCGAACGCCCGGGTCACCACGCCGCCGCGGAGCACCATGCCGGGCCGCCGCCACGACCGGTCGAGGTAGGCCGACGCCAGCTCGGGCAGCACCAGGTCGCCCTTGCGGTAGGGGTTGAGGAACGGGTTCACGTCGATCGCCAGCCCGTAGGCGTGCGCGGACGGCACGCTGGAGCCCCGGGTGGTGCGGCAGACGTACGCCGCGGTGTTGTCGCCGTCGCCGGTGGGTGGGGCGTCGAGGTCCGCGGTGGTGACCAGCCGCATCTCCTCGAGGGGGAAGCGCGCGGCGTAGAGCCGGCGGAAGACGCCGACGACCCCGCGCGCCACCGACGCGTTGACCACCAGCTCGCCGGTGTGGGGGCGCCGGTCGAAACCCTCGAACGTCAGGGTCAGGTACCGCAGGTCGGCGAGCCCGACCGGGCACGACGGGGACCAGGTGCGGCCCATCCGCCGGCGCAGCTGCGGGGTGACCGCGCCCACCGTGGCGTGGAACCGGCCGTCGGCCGGAGGTGGCAGCAGGTCGGGCGTCGGCATCCGCCGCACCCGGAGCTGCGCGGGCGTGGGCAGCACCTCGCCGAAGCCGTCGGCCCGCAGCGGCAACGGGTGCGCGCCGACCTTCCAGGTGTCCAGCGGCGGCGACCGTCGAGGCCGCGGGGAGGAGGCCGGCCGGATCGGGGACGGCGTCAGCGTGGCCGGCGTGGCGGTCACCTGGGTGGCCGGCCGGACCGGTGCCGCGGCGGGTGCCGCGGTGCCGCTGCACCCCGTCGCGGCGAGGAGCAGGGCGACCAGGGCGAGGCGCGGCACCGGGAGCCGCGGACGCCGGGTCAGAGCAGCCGCCGGTCGGTTGCCCACCGGGTGAGCTCGTGGCGCGAGGAGAGCTGGAGCTTGCGCAGCACGCTGGAGACGTGCGTCTCGACGGTCTTGATCGAGATGAACAGCTCGCTGGCCACCTCCTTGTAGGCGTAGCCGCGGGCGATCAGCCGCATCACCTCGCGCTCCCGCTCGGTGAGCCGGTCGAGGTCCTCGTCGACCTGGGCCACCTCGATCGAGCCCGCGAACGCGTCCAGCACGAAGCCGGCCAGCCGCGGCGAGAAGACGGCGTCCCCGGTGGCGACCCGGTCGATCGCGTCCACCAGCTCGGGGCCGGTGATCGTCTTGGTGACGTAGCCGCGGGCCCCGGCCCGGATCGTGCCGATCACGTCCTCGGCGGCGTCGGACACGGACAGGGCCAGGAACCGGGTCTCGGGCTGGCGCAGCCCGACCCTGCGCATCACCTCGGCGCCGCCCCCGCCGGGCAGGTGCACGTCGAGCAGCACCACCTCGGGGCGCAGCCGGGTGACGGCCTCGACGGCCTGGTCGACGTCGGCGGCCTCGCCGAGGACCTCGACGGCGTCCGGGTGGGCGCCGAGCTCGGCCTTGACGCCGGTGCGGAACATCGCGTGGTCGTCGACGACGACGACCGAGCGCCTGGTCATGCGTTCTCCTCGGTGCGGGTGCCTGCCGCGGTGGGGGTGCCGCTGCTGGTGGGGGCGGTCGGGGTCGTGCTCGGGGACGGGGTCATCGCCAGCCGGACCTCGGTGCCCTCGCCGGGCGCCGTGCGGATCGCGGCGGTGCCGCCGTGCCTCCGCATCCGGTCCACGATGCTGTTGCGCACCCCGAGCCGGTCCTCGGGGACGGTGGCCTCGTCGAAGCCGCGGCCGCGGTCGCGCACGAAGACCTCGACCCGCGCGCCGGCGCACTCCGCGAAGACGTCGACCTGGTCGGCGCCGGAGTGCTTGGCCGCGTTGACCATCGCCTCCCTCGCGGCCAGCACCAGCGGCCGGAGCCGCTCGGTGACCGGGGTGTCACCGACCGTGACCACCTCGACCGGCACGCCGTGCCCGTCCTCGACCTCGGCCGCCGCGGCCTTCAGGGCGCTGGCCACCGAGGTGTCGGGCGGCGGCGTCTCGCCGTACAGCCAGGACCGGAGGTCGCGCTCCTGGGCCCGGGCGAGGGTGGCGACGGTGCGGCCGTCGGAGGCGTGCTTCTGGATCAGCGCGAGTGTCTGGAGCACCGAGTCGTGCAGGTGGGCGGCCATGTCGGCGCGCTCCTGCGAGCGGACCCGGGCCGCGCGCTCCTCGGACAGGTCGCCGGTGAGCCGGAACAGCCACGGCCCGACCATCAGGGCCAGCCCGGCCACGCCGAGCACGCCCGCGACCACCACGTCGCGCGCGACGCCCAGCTGGCCCGACGTACCGGTCTGGAGGGCGAACAGCACCAGGGCCGACAGCAGCAGTCCCACCCCCACCGCCAACCGCGCCCAGGACGCCACGCCGCCCCGGCCGACGACCGCGCGGACCAGGTCGATGCGGCCGCTGCTGTCCAGCCAGCGCTCGCGCTGGGCCTCGTCGGCCTGCCGCCAGAGGACCGCGAGACCGATGACACCGAGCAGGATCGGCCAGAACACCACCGAGCCGCCGAACACCGTCTGCCCCAGCACCGCGATGCCGATGGCGACGGCGCCGAACGCGACGAGCACGCCGACGTCCTCGAGGCGGCGGGGCCGGCCGGGCCGCTTGCCCTGGCGGGTGGCCGCCTCGAGCCCCGGCGTGCTCTGCTCCAGGTGGGTGTCGGTGGGCAGGATCAGCCAGAGGCCGGCGTACGCCGCGGCGCCGAACCCGCCGAGCGCGGTGGCGAGCAGGAACGCCGCGCGCACGTAGACCACGTCGACGCCGAGGTGCAGCGCGAGGCCCGCGGCGACACCGCCGAGCAGGCGCTCGTCGGTGCTCCGGAACGCCTTGCGCGGCGCGGGGGTCGGGGAGGTCGCGGTGCTGCTCATCGTGGCTCAATCGTCACACAGGCCACGGGGCCGGACCATGAGAACCAACCCTGAGCGCACCCTGGTCCCCCGGGCCGTCACCCCGGTGCGAACCAGGGGTCTCCCTGATGGTGCGCGCCTGCACGAGGGCCCAGGATCGTTGACATGAACCAGACACAGGGGCCGTCCTCGACGGACGAGCAGCAGAGCACCACCGAGCAGACCGGTCCGCAGCCGGGCGTGGACCGTCAGCACCTGCGCAGCTACGAGGCGCTGCGCCGCAGCGTGACCGACCGGAAGGTCGCCGGCGTGGCCGGCGGGCTCGGCCGGCACCTCAACATCGACCCGACCATCCTGCGCGTGCTGTTCGTCGTGCTGTGCTTCTTCGGCGGCGCGGGCTTCGTGGCGTACGGCGTGGCGTGGCTGCTCGTGCCCGAGGAGGGCAAGGCCGAGGGCATCGTGGCGCTGAACGACAGCACCCGCAACGCCCTGCTCATCGTGGCCGGTGTGGTCGCCGCGCTCCTCGTGGTCGGCGACAGCTGGCGCGGCATCGGCTTCCCGTGGCCGCTGCTCCTGGTCGGCGTCGGCGTGCTGCTCTACCTGGCGTTCCGCGACCGCACCCCGCGGGCCGGGCAGCAGACACCGCCGCCGACCTTCTACGGACCCGCGGCGCCGGCAGCCGACCAGCCGGCCGGCGAGACCACGACGTACTCCGCGACCCCCGGCCTCGGCTACGCCGAGCAGCCGCCGGCCCCGCCGTGGGCACCCGCGCCGCCGGTCGCGCCGTACCAGCCGCCGCGGCCGAAGACCGGACCGCGCCTGTTCGGGATCACCCTGGCGCTGGTCGCCGTCGCCCTCGGTGCGCTCGGGCTGTACCAGGCGTCGGGCGGGTCGGTCGTCGACTCGGCGTACCCCGCCCTCGCTCTCACCGTCGTCGGCGTGATGCTCCTCGTCGGCGCGTGGGTCGGCCGGGCCGGAGGCCTGATCTTCCTGGGCATCGTCGCCTCCTTCGCGCTGGCGGTCACCTCGGTGCTCGGGACGTTCAAGGCGATGGACCTCCGCGACGGGCAGCGCATCGACAAGGCCCCCACCACGGCCGCGCGGGTGCTCGACAGCTACGAGGTCCGGCAAGGGCAGGTGTCGCTCGACCTGAGCCACGTCACCGACCCGCAGGCGCTCGACGGACGCGTCATCCACGTCGGGGGGACGGCCGCGGAGGTCGTGGTGGTCCTCCCCCGGGGCGTGGAGAGCGACGTCACGGCCACGATCGACGGCCCCGGGCAGGTCGACCTCCCGGACCGGCACTCCGGAGGCATCAACACGAACCTGGCCGGGGTGTACGGCACCGGCAGCTCCACCGTCACCATCGACGCCCACCTGGCCGTCGGACACATCGAAGTGAGGAACCCCTGATGAAGACCAAGACCCACCCCGTGAACGTCGCCTACCTCGTCTTCGGCCTGGTGTTCCTCGGCATCGCCGGCTCCTGGGCGCTGCGCACCAGCGGCGTCGTGGACGCCGCCGACACCCAGTGGCTGGTCCCGGCGGTGCTGCTGGTCGCCGGGGTCGCCGGGCTGGTGGCCGCCACCGCCCGCGGCCTGCGCCGGGACCGGACCGGAGACGACGACACCCTCACCGACACCTACGACGACACCACCATCCTCGAAGGAGAAGACCGATGACCGAG
>DASTGV010000372.1:0-7842 GCA_035718765.1 Nocardioidaceae bacterium | reverse complement strand
CGAGGACGTGGTCGAGGACTTCAAGGCCGAGTACGCCGCGGGCCGCACGCCGAACCCGTGCCTGCGCTGCAACGAGAAGATCAAGTTCGCCGCCGTGCTCGACCGGGCGGTCGCGCTCGGGTTCGACGCGGTCGCCACCGGGCACTACGCGCAGCTGGTCACCGGCGAGGACGGGCTGATCGCGATGCACCGGGCCGTGGACCTGGGCAAGGACCAGTCCTACGTGCTCGGCGTGCTCACCCAGGAGCAGCTCGCGCACTCGCTCTTCCCGCTCGGCGACTCCCGCAAGGCCGACGTCCGCGACGAGGCCGACCGGCGCGGTCTCATGGTGGCCCGCAAGCCGGACAGCCACGACATCTGCTTCATCTCCGACGGGGACACCGCCGGCTGGCTGCGCGACAAGCTCGGTGCCGGATCCGGCGAGCTGGTCGACCACGCCACCGGCGAGGTGCTCGGCCACCACGACGGCGCGCACGGCTTCACCATCGGCCAGCGCAAGGGCCTGCGGATCGGCCGGCCCACCGAGGACGGCCGCCCGCGCTACGTGCTCGACATCGAGCCGGTCTCCGGCCGGGTGACCGTCGGGCCCCGCGAGGAGCTCACGGTCGACCGGCTCACCGGGATCCGGCCCCGGTGGTGCGGCACCGTGCCCTCCCGCCCCCTGCACGGCACCGTCCAGCTGCGCGCGCACGGGGACGAGCACCGCGCGGTCGTCACGGTCACCGGGGACGACGTACTCGTGGAGCTGGTGGACCCCGCGCAGGGGATCGCGCCCGGCCAGGCCGCGGTGGTGTACGACGGGACGCGGGTCGTCGGCTCGTGCACGATCGCCGCGACGTTCCGGACCGGGGCGCGGACGGGGGCGCTCGCGTGACCGCAGCCACGGGCATCGGCTCCCTGCCCGGGACCGACGCCGCGGACTACGAGCGCGCCGTCCAGCTGGTGCTCGACGCGCTGCCGGAGCTCCCGCACGTGCCCGAGCTGCCCGGCCGCGGCGCGCACGCCGACCTCACCGGCCGGACGCTCGCCGTCGTGGCCGACCTCTCCGCCGACCTGCAGCCCGCCGGGTGGCGGCTGACCGGCGCCTCCGGTGCGGCCGGTCTCGACCACCGCCGGGCCCGGTCCCTGCTCGCGCAGGACCTGGACGCCGTCGAGGAGCACACCCAGGGGTACACCGGCCGCTTCAAGACCCAGGTGACCGGGCCCTGGACGCTCGCCGCGACCGTCGAGCGGCCTCGCGGCGACCGGGTGCTGGCCGACCGCGGCGCCCGGCGCGAGCTCGCCGAGGCGCTGGCCGAGGGGCTGCGCACGCACGTCGCCGACCTGCGCCGCCGGCTGCCCGGGGCCGACCTGGTGGTCCAGGTCGACGAGCCGGCGCTGCCCGCCGTGCTGGCCGGCCAGGTGCCGACGGCGTCGGGGTTCCACCGGCACCGGTCCGTGGACGCGCCCGGCGCGTCGCCCGCGCTCGAGTGGGTGTTCGCGGCGGTGACCGAGGCCGGCGCCGTCCCCGTCGTGCACTGCTGCGCCTCCGACGTACCCGTCTCGCTGCTCACCGGCGCCGGTGCCGCCGGTGTCTCGGTCGACCTCGACGTGCTCACGGCAGCGGTGTACGACGACCTGGCCGGCCTGCTCGAGCAGGGGAGGCCGGTGCACCTCGGGGTGGTGCCCACCGCCGCCCCGGCCCGCGCCCTGACCGACGGCGCGGTGACCGAGCGGGTCCTGCGCTTCCTCGACATGCTCGGTCTCGACCCGGCCGCTGCGGGGTCGCTCGTGGTCACCCCGGCCTGCGGCCTCGCGGGCGCGGACCCGGCCTGGGCCCGCGAGGCGATGCGGCTGGTGACGAAGGTGGCCGGACACCTGCGCGACGCGGGCTGAGGTGAGAGGATCCCTCTCCGGACGGGCGGAGGGAGCGGCCAGGAGATGGTCGGCAGGACGGGACGGGTGACCGGCAGGGTCGGTCCCGGGCGCGTGGGCGAGGTCATGATCGCCATCCGCGGCGGGAGCGAGGCCTTCAACGCCTACCCCTACAACGACGAGGAGATCGCCGTCGGCGAGCTCGTCGTCGTGATGGAGCACCACGAGCCCCGCACCGTCTACGTCTCGCCCGCACGCCGCTAGCAGCACGCCACTACAGAAAGCCGGGGGAACTCCCATGTTGTACGTCATCGGCGCGGCCGTCGCCGCGCTGCTCCTGCTCATCCTGCTGTTCCGGACCGTCTGGCGGGTCGCGGAGCCCAACGAGGCCCTGATCATCTCCGGCCTCGGCGCGCACGGCGAGGCCAGCGCGGAGGACAGCCGCGGCTTCAAGATCGTGGTGGGGCGCGGCACCGCCGTGATCCCGGGCTTCCAGACGGTCCGTCGGCTGCCGCTCGGCACGAAGTCGACCGGGCTGATCGTGAACGCGGTCTCGAACCAGTCGATCCCGCTGACGGTCAAGGGCATCGTCGCGTTCAAGGTCGGTGACGACCAGGGCTCGATCCGCAACGCCGCGCGCCGCTTCCTGGAGCAGAAGGACGAGCTGATGCTCTCCACCATCCACGAGCTGTTCGCCGGTCACCTGCGCGCGATCGTGGGCGGCATGACCGTCGAGGACATGCTGCACAACCGCGAGGAGCTGACCGCGAACATCCGGTCCTCGCTGGCCGACGACCTGGGCAAGCTCGGCCTCGTCGTCGACTCGCTGCAGATCCAGGAGATCGACGACGAGTCCGGCTACATCGCCAACCTGGGCAAGCCGCAGGCCGCGGCCATCGAGTCCAAGGCCCGGATCGCCGCCGCGCAGCGCGACCAGGAGGCCACTGAGGCCGAGCAGGCCGCGGACGCCGCGAAGGCGGCCGCCGTGCGGCAGTCCGCGATCGCGCAGGCCGGCTACCAGGCGGAGGTCGACCAGGCCAAGGCCGAGGCCGCGCAGTCCGGCCCGCTGGCCGAGGCGAAGGCCCGCCAGGAGGTGGTCCGCGCCGAGACCGAGACCGCGCAGCTGGACGCTGCCCGTCGGGAGAAGATGCTCGAGTCGGAGGTCCGCAAGCCGGCCGACGCGGAGGCCTACCGCCAGGTGACGCTGGCCAACGCCGAGCGCGAGGCGAAGATCGCGGGCGCCGAGGCGCAGGCCAAGGAGCAGGAGCTCCGTGGTGTCGCCCAGGCCAAGGCCACCGAGGCGACCGGTGCCGCCGAGGCCAAGGCGATCGAGGCCAAGGCGCTGGCCGAGGCGGCCGGCATCAAGGCCCGTGCGGCCGCGCTGGCCGAGAACCAGGACGCGGTGATCGCGCAGACGATCGCCGAGCAGTACCCCGAGATCGTCCGGGCGGGCGCCTCGGCGCTAGGCAACATCGACAACCTGGTCGTGCTCAACGGCGCGGACGGCATGGAGGACCTGCTCGGCAAGGCGCTCACGATGGGCGGGGCCGGGCTCGGTCTCGCGCAGCGGCTGATCCAGACCATCCGGTCCGACTCTGCCCCCACGACCCAGCCGGCCGCCCCGGCCGCCCCGGCCGTGGTGCAGCCGTCGAACGGGGTCGCTCCCGTCTGAGACGTGACGAGGCCCCGCCCTTCCATGGAGAAGGGCGGGGCCTCGCGCTGTCCGGGACCGGCCTCAGCCGACGTGCACGCCCTCGGGCGCCTCGTCGGTGGCCAGCTCCTGGTGCTTCACGTTGAGGAACAGCACCACGATCAGCGTGCCGAGCCAGATCATCCCCGCGCCGGTGAGGAACGCGTGCGTCGCACCCTCGGTGAACGCCACGTGCCCGATCAGCGTCTGCATCTTCTGGATCTGCTCGGGGTCCGCTCCGCCGGCCGGCGCCGCCGCCTTGGCCGCCGTGACCAGTGAGGTGACCTTGTCGGAGGTGAAGTGCACCGCCACCGTCGACAGGGTGGCCAGCCCGAGCGCGCCGCCGACCTGCTGCATGGTGTTCAGCACGCCGGAGCCGATGCCCGAGTCGCGCGCCCCGACGCCGTGGACGGCGGTCAGGGTGAGCGGCACGAAGGTCATGCCCATGCCCAGCGACATCAGGACGATGAACGGCAGGATGTCGGACGCGTAGTGCGCGTCGACCGACAGGCCCCCGAGCGAGTCGACGTAGGGCAGTCGGGAGAACCCGAACAGGGCGGCGCCGGCCATCGCCGTACCGATGCCGGCGAGCCAGCGCGGGTCGACCCGCTCCACCAGCTTCGACGAGACGGTGGCCGCGACCACGATGCCGGCGCTGAACGGCAGGAACGCGACGCCGGTCCTCAGCGGCGAGAAGCCCATGACGTTCTGCACGAACTGGGAGAGGAAGTAGAACATCGCGAACATCGCGGCCGGGACCAGCATCATCACCACGAAGCTGGTGGCGCGGCTGCGGTTGGCGAGGATCCGGAACGGCAGCAACGGGTGGGACACGGACCGCTCGATGACCACGAAGGCGGCGAGCAGCAGTACGCCGGCGGCCAGCGCGGCGAGGGTCCAGCCGTCGCCCCAGCCGTAGCGGGGGTCGCCCGCACGGGTGAGGCCGTAGACGACCGAGACCAGGCCCAGGGTGCCGGACAGCGCACCGGGGAGGTCGAGCTCGCCGGGGTGCGACTCGCTCTCCGCGAGCAGCCGGGGCGCGGCAGCGGCGGCGAGCAGGCCGATCGGCACGTTGATCAGGAAGGTCAGCCGCCAGCCGTCGACGACGTGGCCGAAGAAGGTCGGCTCGAGGCCGGTCAGCCAGCCGCCGAGGATCAGGCCGACGGCCGCGCCGGCCCCGGACATCGCGGCGTAGACGGAGAACGCCCGGTTGCGCTGCGGGCCGGCCGGGAACGTCGTGGTGATCAGCGCCAGGGCGGCGGGGGAGGCGATCGCGGCGCCCAGCCCCTGGAGGCCCCGGGCTCCGAGCAGCAGCCCCTCGTTGGTGGCCAGGCCGCCGAGCAGGGAGGCGATCGCGAAGATCACCACGCCGACCATGAACATCCGGCGGCGGCCGTAGAGGTCGCCGAGCCGGCCGCCGAGCAGCAGCAGGCCGCCGAACGCGAGGGCGTAGCCGGTGACCACCCAGGACAGGTTGGCCTGGGAGATGCCGAGGTCGTGCTTGATGAAGGGGAGCGCGATGTTGGCGATGGTGGCGTCGAGCACCACCATCAGCTGGGCCACCGAGATGAGCACGAGGGCCCATCCGAGGTGGCGGTGGCCGGATCCCGTGCTGGGCTCGACCGCCGGTGCGGTTGCAGTGGACATGGGTGTTCCTTCGGTGCGTCGGAGGGGGAGTGGGTGCGGAGGTGGAGCGGAGAGTCAGTCGGCGCGACGTGTCGCGGCGGGGACGATGATCTCGTCCACCACCCGGGCGACGGTCTCTTCGTCGGCGGGGAGACCGAGCACGAAGCTGCGGTGCAGGATGATGCCCGCGAGGGCGGAGGACAGCAGGTCGAGGTCGAGGTCCGCGGTGATCTCGCCACGGGCCCGGGCCCGCTCGAAGATCCGGCGGCTCGTCTCGAGCTTGGGACCGAGGACCCGGGTGCGGAACTCCTCGGCGAAGTCGGGGTCGCGGTGCAGGGCGGTGACGATGCCGGCCATCACCTCGGCCGACTTCGTGTCCGTCAGCCCGCCGTGGCTGCAGGACATCTGCACGAGGTCCTCGCGCAGGCTGCCGGTGTCCACCTCCGGGGCCTGCAGGGCCTCCTTGGTGCGCAGGATCGCGTCGACGACCAGCGAGGGCTTGCTCGTCCAGCGGCGGTACAGGGTGGCCTTGCTGGCCTTGGCCTCGGCGGCGACCGCGTCCATCGTCAGCCGGTCGTAGCCGACCCGGCCGAGCAGCACCAGTGCGGCGTCGAGGATCTCTGCCTCGCGCTCGCCCTCGACGCGGGGGCGGGGTCCGGGTGTCATCGGCACTCCGTTCACCTGGATGAAACGAAACGGTTTCGTATCATCCGTCAGCCTAGACCTGCGTGCATGCTGCACGCAAACGGGATCCTCAGGCCGGCTGGCGGACGCCGAGGTGCGCCAGCGACCGGCTGACCGCGAACCGGTTCCAGCCGGGGATGTCGCGGAACATGTAGTGGCCGACGCGGCCCATGTCGTGCACCTCCACCGAGGAGGCCACGCCCTCGGCGTTGCGGCAGAAGGCCCGGGTCTGCCGCAGCGAGGTGATCTTGTCGCTGCGCCCGTGCGCCGCGGCGAGCGCCTTGCCCGCGAGGCCCGCGTTCGGCTCGTCGGCCGGGAGCCACGGCGCGAGCCCGACCACGCCGACCACGCTGGGGTCGCCGGCCACCGCGACCGCCGTACGCGCGCCCATCGAGTGGCCCAGCAGCACCACGGGCACGTCGCCGAGCTCGCGGCGGACCTCGTCGAGCGCCCAGCGGGCGTCGGGCACGGGGGACGGGGGAGACGCGACCCGCGCGTTCCACCCGCGGACGGAGTAGCGCAGCAGCCAGACCCCCACACCGGCCCGGTTCATCCGGCCGTGCACGTGGTCCATCATCCACCGGGAGCGGCGCCAGGAGGCGGAGCCGTCGTCGACCGGGGTCAGGTCGTCGGCCCTGCCGCCGTGCAGCATCAGCACGAGCCCCTCGAGGCGACCGTCCACGTCACGGCGCGTCAGGGAAGGGGAGGGCATGGGTGGATCCTCTCAGTCACGTCCAAAGCACGGTTCGCACGTCGCGGGGTCGTGGATGGGTGTCGGCGGGGCACGGCAGGATGGGCCCATGCCCGACCTGACCGAGCCCGCCGTCGCCGACCCGGCCGCGCGCGAGGAGCACCGCACCCTGTCCGAGGAGGTCGAGGACGCCCGCTGGCGCTACTACGTCCTCGACGCCCCGACACTGTCCGACGCGGACTTCGACCAGCGGATGCGCCGTCTGGAGGAGCTCGAGGAGCAGTTCCCGGAGCTGCGGACCCCCGACTCGCCCACGCAGAAGGTCGGCGGGGCGGTCTCGACCGAGTTCACCGCGGTGGACCACCTCGAGCCGATGATGAGCCTGGACAACGCGTTCAGCTTCGAGGAGCTCGAGAGCTGGAAGGCCCGGCTGGCCCGCGACGGTGTCGCGGACCCGGCCATGCTGTGCGAGCTCAAGGTCGACGGGCTCGCCATCAACGTGCTCTACGAGCAGGGCCGGCTGGTGCGGGCGACCACCCGCGGGGACGGCCGCACCGGGGAGGACGTCACCCCCAACGTGCGCACCATCGGCAACGTGCCGCACCGACTGACCGGCACCGACGAGTATCCCGTGCCCGCCCTGGTCGAGGTGCGCGGCGAGGTGTTCCTGCCCGTCGCGGCGTTCGAGCGGCTCAACGAGGCGATGACGGACGCCGGCAAGCCGATGTTCGCCAACCCCCGCAACGCCGCCGCCGGGTCGCTGCGGCAGAAGGACCCGCGGGTCACCGCGACCCGGGCGCTGGCGATGGTCTGCCACGGGCTCGGCGCCCGCGAGGGCTTCACCCCGACCGCGCAGTCGGAGTCCTACGCCGCGCTGAAGGCGTGGGGGCTGCCGACGAGCGACCGCGCGAAGGTGCTGCCGGACCTGGAGGCGGTCGAGGAGTTCATCGCCTACTACGGCGACCACCGCCACGACGTCGAGCACGAGATCGACGGGGTCGTCATCAAGGTCGACGACGTCACCCTCCAGCGCCGGCTCGGCTCGACCAGCCGCGCCCCGCGCTGGGCGATCGCGTACAAGTACCCACCGGAGGAGGTCAACGCCAAGCTGCTCGCCATCGAGGTGAACACCGGCCGCACTGGCCGGGTCACGCCGTTCGGGGTGATGGAGCCGACCCGGGTGGCCGGCTCGACGGTGGAGCGGGCGACGCTGCACAACGCCCACGAGGTGAAGCGCAAGGACGTGCGGCCCGGCGACACGGTCATCCTGCGCAAGGCCGGCGACGTGATCCCGGAG
>DASTGV010000371.1:0-4068 GCA_035718765.1 Nocardioidaceae bacterium | reverse complement strand
CGCTTGAGGCAGTTGTACGAGCGGACGGTGAGCTGCAGGTCCTCGACCGGCAGGGCCAGGTCCGCGGCGAGCTGCTCGTCGACGGGCGACGGGCCGATGTCGATGCCCTCGGCCTCGACGTTGAGCTCCCGGGCCAGGCCGAACAGCTCGACGAGCGTCTTGCCGGCGGAGGCGATCGCGTCGCGGGGACGGATCGACGGCTTGGTCTCGACGTCGATGACGAGCTTGTCGAAGTCCGTGCGCTGCTCGACACGGGTGGCCTCGACCTTGTAGGTCACCTTCAGGACCGGGCTGTAGATCGAGTCGACCGGCATCCGGCCGATCTCGTTGTCGCCGCCCTTGTTCTGGACCGCGGACACGTAGCCGCGGCCACGCTCGACGACCAGCTCCATCTCGAGCTTGCCCTTGTCGTTGAGGGTGGCGATCTTGACGTCCGGGTTGTGCACCTCGACACCGGCCGGCGGCGCGATGTCGGCGGCGGTGACGTCACCGGGGCCCTGCTTGCGCAGGTACATGGTGACCGGCTCGTCGTGCTCGGAGGAGACCACGAGGTCCTTCAGGTTCAAGATGACCTCGGTGACGTCCTCCTTGACCCCCTCGATGGTGGAGAACTCGTGGAGAACGCCGTCCACCTTGATGCTCGTGACCGAGGCACCCGGGATGGAGGACAGCAGGGTACGGCGGAGCGAGTTGCCGAGCGTGTAGCCGAAGCCGGGCTCGAGGGGCTCGATCACGAACCGCGAGCGGAACTCGTCGACGGTCTCTTCCGAGAGGGTCGGGCGCTGAGCGATAAGCACTTCTTTGTTTCCTTTCCGAGCCCGACCGCTATTTGACGGACTCGAACACGAAGGTGGAAAGGGAGGGTGGTGTCGGGGAGGACCGGCGGACCGGGCCTCCCCCGCACCGCGTGTTACTTCTTCGAGTAGTACTCGACGATGAGCTGCTCCTGGACCGGGATGTCGATCTGCTGACGGACCGGGAGCTGGTGGATGAGCACGCGCATCCGGTTCGGCAGAGCCTCCATCCACGCCGGGACGATCCGCTCGCCGTGGGTCTCGCGAGCCACGATGAACGGGGTCGTCTCGAGGGACTTCTCCTTGACGTCGATCACGTCGTGCTGGCTGACCTGGTACGACGGGATGTCGACCTTCTTGCCGTTCACCTTGAAGTGACCGTGCACGACGAGCTGACGGGCGTGGCGGCGCGTGCGGGCGAAGCCGGCGCGGTAGACCACGTTGTCGAGGCGGCACTCGAGCAGCTGCAGCAGGTTGTCACCGGTCTTGCCGGGGCGACGGCTCGCCTCGGCGTAGTAGCGGTGGAACTGCTTCTCGAGCACGCCGTAGGTGAAGCGGGCCTTCTGCTTCTCCTGCAGCTGCGCGCGGTACTCGCTCTCCTTGATGCGCGCACGACCGTGCTGGCCGGGCGGGTAGGGGCGACGCTCGAACGCCGCGTCGCCGCCGACGAGGTCGACACCGAGGCGGCGCGACTTCTTCGTCATGGGGCCGGTGTAACGGGCCATTTCTCAAAGCCTCCTGGATCTCGCTGGTCGGGGGGTCAGACGCGGCGGCGCTTGGGCGGCCGGCATCCGTTGTGGGGCGTGGGCGTGACGTCCTGGATGGTGCCGACCTCGAGGCCGATCGCACCCAGGGACCGGATCGCCGTCTCGCGGCCCGAGCCCGGGCCCTTCACGAAGACGTCGATCTTCTTCATGCCGTGCTCCATCGCCCGACGACCAGCCGCCTCGGCGGCCATCTGCGCGGCGAACGGGGTGGACTTCCGGGACCCCTTGAACCCGACGGTGCCGGAGGAGGCCCAGGCGATCACCGCACCGGTGGGGTCGGTGATCGTCACGATCGTGTTGTTGAAGGTGCTCTTGATGTGGGCTTCGCCCTGAGCGATGTTCTTCTTCTCCTTGCGGCGCACCTTCTTGGCGGCGCCGGTAGCCGTGCGGCTCTTGGGAGGCATTCAGTAACTCCTGGTGTTCTGGTGAAGTCTGCGATGAGGAAGCAGGACGGGTGCGGTAGCCGACGGGCTACGCGTCACTTGGCCTTCTTCTTGCCGGCGACGGTGCGCTTGGGGCCCTTGCGGGTACGCGCGTTGGTCTTGGTGCGCTGACCACGGACGGGCAGGCCCTGACGGTGCCGGCGTCCCTGGTAGCTGCCGATCTCGATCTTGCGGCGGATGTCCGCCTGGACCTCACGGCGGAGGTCACCCTCGATCTTGTAGTCGGCTTCGATGGCGTCGCGGAGCTTCACCAGCTCGTCGTCGCCCAGCTGGTGGACCCGGGTGTTCGGGTCGACGCCGGTGACGGCCAGCAGCTGCTGGGCGCTGGTACGGCCGATGCCGTAGATGTAGGTGAGTGCGATCTCGATCCGCTTGTCGCGGGGGAGATCGACACCGACGAGGCGTGCCATGTGCTGGCGGTTTCCCTTCGATCTTCCGGAGGTGTCGGTCGTGTCGCGTCCCGGGTGTGCACCCGGGCCCCGGCCTCCGATCCGGGGGTGACCTCGCCGGTGTCCCGGTGAGGAGCGATCACGAAGTGGTGGTGTTCAGTTGTGGTGCGCCCGTCTGGGCGGCGCGGGGGCTCAGCCCTGGCGCTGCTTGTGGCGCGGGTTGTCGCAGATCACCATGACGCGGCCGTGGCGACGGATCACCTTGCACTTGTCACAGATCGGCTTGACGCTCGGGTTGACCTTCATGAGGAGGCCTTTCGGTTCGGCTGGACTGTTACTTGTACCGGTAGACGATCCGGCCGCGGGTCAGGTCGTAGGGAGAGAGCTCCACGACCACCCTGTCCTCGGGAAGGATCCGGATGTAGTGCTGCCGCATCTTGCCGCTGATGTGGGCGAGGACCTTGTGCCCGTTGCTGAGCTCGACCCGGAACATCGCGTTCGGGAGAGCCTCCACAACCGTGCCCTCGATCTCGATCACGCCTTCTTTCTTCGGCATGTCCTCCGCTATCTCTGCTCGGCAATGTTGTGAACTGGTCTACCGTTGACCCGGGAACCGCCCCGTCGCCGACTGGTCGACGGCGGGTGGACCTCGTGGACCGGCCGAGCACCCCATCCCGGGCAGCACGACGAACCGAGTTCGAGGTGTGTGCCGGGCAGCCGCAGGGCGCCACGAAACGGACCCACGTTGGGCCGACTGACAAGTCTACGGGAACTTCTGCACAACCCCTAATCGCGCGCGGCCCACCCGGCGATGCCGGACATCTCGCACTCCCGGGGTCAGCCCGGGTCGCCGGCCCCGTCCGCCCAGGCGGCGATCAGCCCGGTCAGGGCGTCCGCCACCCCGGCCGGGTCCACCAGCATGTGCAGGTGCCCGCCGCGCAGCGTCGACACCGGCCAGCCCCGTCGTACCGCCTCGGCGCGCTCGTCGGCGTACGCGTCCCCGAACGCGAGGTACGCCGCCGGCAGCTGCTCCCACCCGGCCGGGGTCGGCACCTCGGCGTCGAAGTACGCCAGCGGCAGGCGCGGCTGCTCCCGCTCCACCTCGCGGCGGGCGGCCGGGTCGGGGAAGAGCCCCGCGACGTCGGCCTCGGGCCACCACTCGGTCCACGGCGGCAGGGTCCCGTCGGGACCGGCGAGGTCGCCCAGCCGCTCCCGGAGCCAGCCGGGGGCGGTCGGCGCGGAGGCCGTCAGGGACGGCAGCCCCGCGTCTACGTAGACCGCGCCCCGCACCCGGACCCGGGCGGCGACCGCCGCGACGTACAGGCCGGCGTTGCTGTGCGGCACCAGGACGACGGGCTCGGCGGCCGGGAGCGCCGCGACGAACCCGGTCAGCACGTCCTCCACCGACGTGATGCGCTCCGGGAGCCCGACCTGGGTGACGCGCAGGCCGCGCTCGCGCAGCGGCACCGCGACCCGCGACCAGGCGGCCGGACCCAGCAGCGGGCTGGGCAGCAGGGCGAGGTGCGTCACGGCGTGCACGCCCCTGCCAGAGCTGGCAGGTGCGTCACTCCCCGCCGTACGGCACCCCGAGCTCGGCGAGCCTGGCGGCTCCCCCGTCGACGGCGGTGAGCACCCAGGCGCCGCGCGGGGTGAGCGTGAAGGTGTGCTCGAAGTG
>DASTGV010000370.1:0-3223 GCA_035718765.1 Nocardioidaceae bacterium | reverse complement strand
GCCGCCTTCGCCATCTCGGCCGCCTCGAGGGTCTGCGCCGGCGACTCGACCGCGCACGGGCCCGCGATGAACGTGAACGTGTCCGGCCCGATCGGCACCCCCCGCACCCACACCGTGCTGCGCTCCGGGTGGTGCTGGCGGCTCACCAGCTTGTAGGGGTCGCTGATCCGGTGCACGTCGGCGACGCCGGACATGCTGCGGAGGTTGAGGTGGTGGAACGACTCGATGTCGCCGACGAGGCCGATGATCGTGCGGGTCACGCCCTTGCTGACGAACGCCTCACCGCCGACGCTCTCCACCTTCTCGACGACGCGTTCGACGTCCTCGGCGGTCGCCTCGGGTGCCATCACGATGACCATGGGTGTTCCTCTCGAAGTTCTCTGCCCCTGGTCCCGGCGGCACTGCCGGGCGCTCCACGCGAAACGCCCCTGCCGAAGGCCAGGGGCGTTGGTGTCGGTGTGCGGGGTCGGCCTATCGGGCGTCCCGCGCCGGTGCCCCGGGCGGAAAGCCGAAGAAATAGGTCCACGACTGCTGCACGGGAGGAACCCTAGCCCCGCCAGTCCGAGGCGTGGCCCGGCCATCCAGCATCCGGACGGCGGAACAGTGTGGAGGCAGGCTCAGTAGCCGAGCAGCCGGTGCAGGCGCAGGAACGTCGGGCGGTAGCCGAGGGCCGGCCAGGCCCGCGAGGAGAGCAGGTTGGTCGCCCGCCAGTCCGTGACGGCACAGGCGTGCCCCTGCTCGCGCGACCAGTCGAGCACCGCCTCGCCCAGCGCCCGGCCCGCGCCCAGCCCCCGGTCGGCCGGGAACACCGCCGCGAAACCCAGGAACCCGGCGTTCGCCGGCCGGGCGAGCCCGTCGTTGCTGCTCGACTTCTCCAGCGGGCACCCGACGGCCGAGCCGACCACCCGGCCGTCGTGCTCCGCCACGAAGGTCGCGAAGTCGGGGTCGTCGAAGTCCTCCTCCCAGTCGGCCAGCGACTCCTCGTAGGAGCCGAGCTCCCCGGCCGAGAAGGTCGGCGCCAGACCCTGGTGCAGCGGCAGCTCGAGGTCGAGCCGGGCGAGGTCGGGGACGTCCTCGCGGACGGCACGGCGTACGACGAGGTGGGCCGGCGTCGGCGCCGGGCCCGTGGGCACCTCCCGCACCGCGTGCGTGTGCTGGTGGCCGAACGCCAGCCGGAACCACGCGCCGACCACCGCCGGGTCGTGCGCGGGGACGAGCACGTAGTGCGCGGTGCGTCCCTCGTCGACCCAGCGGGCGGCCGCCGCGGCGTACAGGTCGCGCAGGTCCTCCGCCTCCTCGGCGGCCAGCCCGGCCGATTCGACCCACACGTTGGGTCCCCAGGCGTCGGCGGACTTCGGGGCGCCGAGCACGTACCCGACGACCCGGCCGCCGCGGACCGCCACCGCGCCGGAGGTGTCCTCGAGCGCGAGCACCGCGGACACCTCGGCCGCGCAGACTGCGGGGTCCTCGTGCCGGGCGGGCAGCAGCGGCTCGGCCCGCCGGTGCGCCCGGTGCCGCTCGGCCAGCAGCCGTCCGGCATCCGGGACGTGGCTCTCGTCGAACGGCAGCAGCTCCAGGCGTGGCATGCGCGCCAGGGTAGGTGTGGGCGGACGGGCCGACCACCGGTTTTCCTACACCGCGATGTGCGGCACCTCGGCCTCGATCCGGCGCCGGGGTGCGAGCTCGACGACGAGCATCGCGGTGAGCACCATCAGGCCGCCGAGCCACATCCGCAGCGTGGTCGCCTCGCCGCCCAGCAGCACCGCGAACAGGGCCGCGAAAACCGGCTCCATGCTCATGATGATCGCGCTGCGGGTCGCGGCCAGGTGGGCCTGCGCCCAGGTCTGCGCCACCATCGCGAGGGCGCCCGCGAACAGCGCCATGTACCCGATCGACAGCCAGTCGGCGGTCGTCGTCGGCAGGACGACGCCGTCGGGCGCGGTGGCCACGAACGCGACGAGCGTGATCATGGCCAGCTGGACGATCGCCATCCCGGTCGCCTGGTCCGCCGCGCTCCAGGCGCCGAGCCCGACGATGTGGAGGGCGTAGAGCAGCGCCGCCACGAACGTGACGGCCTGCCCGTAGCCGACGCTCAGCCCGCTCAGCGACAGCACGGCCAGGCCGCCGGTCGCGAGCGCCACGGCCGCCCACGTCACCGGCGTGATCCGGGTCCGCAGCAGCAGCGCCGCGAACAGGGGCGTCGCGACGACGTACGTGCCCGTGATGAACCCGGACACGCTGGCCGGGGTGTGCGCGAGACCTGCGGTCTGCATGATCTGCGCGACGCCGTACAGCAGGCCGAGCACCGCCGCGTGCCGCAGCGACTCGCGACGCAGCCGACGCAGGGCGCGAGGCGCGATCAGGAACAGCGCGACGCTCGCGATCGCGAACCGCACCGCCAGGTAGTCCAGCACCGGCACCCGTTGCAGCAGGTCACGGATCAGGAAGAACGTCGAGCCCCACATGGCCGTGACCGACAGCAGCGCCAAGGTGGCGAGCATGGTGGTACGACGGTCGAGGTGCCCGCTCACCGCGCGCGGAGCTTCTGCAGCAGGCCGATCTGCGGGTCGTCGGCGTCGCGCGAGCCGGGCGTCTCGAGGACGAACGGCACGCCGGCGGTCGCGGGATGGGCGAACAGCTCCTCGAACGCGCCGAGCCCGATGTGCCCGTCGCCGATCTTCTGGTGCCGGTCCTTGAACGCACCCCGGACGTCCATGGAGTCGTTCGCGTGCACCAGCCGCAGCCGGTCCGCGCCCGCGATCTCCAGCAGCCGGTCGACGGTGGCGGTGGTGCCGCCCGGCTCGTCGAGCGGGGCGCCGGCGGCGAAGACGTGACAGGTGTCCAGGCAGACTCCCACGGCCGGGTGGTGCTCGAGGGCGGCGAGGTAGGGCGCGAGGTCCTCGACCCCGGCGCACAGGGAGCGGCCCTGACCGGCGGTCGGCTCGAGCAGCAGCCACGGCACCCCGTCGCCGGGGGTGCCCAGCGCGTCGAGGACCGGGAGCAGACCCTCGCGCACCTGGTCCAGCGCGGTCTCGAATGCGCCCTCGTCCACGCAGGAGCCGGTGTGCACCACGACCCCCTCGGCGCCGATCTCGGCGGCGCGCCTGAGGTTGTGCGCCACCGTCGCCACCGACCGCTCGTAGGTCGCCGCGGTGGGCGACCCGAGGTTCACCAGGTAGGGGCTGTGCACGAAGACCCGCATGCCGGTGCTCTCGCAGGCGGC
>DASTGV010000369.1:0-7679 GCA_035718765.1 Nocardioidaceae bacterium | reverse complement strand
CGGCATCATCATCGACGCCGTCCGCGCCGCCAAGATCGCCCTGGACCGCGGCATCGGCGGCCCCATCCACGCCGCCTCCACCTACCTGATGAAGTCCCCACCCATCCAGATGCCCGACGACCAGGGCCGCGCCCACCTCGAAGCCTTCATCCGCGGCGACGACCTCGACCACTGACCCCGGGCAACCCACCCGTCACCAGCTTCCCAGGGGACCCTGGGAAACCGGCACACCCCCAGCGTCACAACGCAGGGGGTGTGCCAGTCAAGGCGGGACTGTCGCGGGTCAGGGCCGGGCCGTCGCGGGAGTCCCTCGCAGCCCGCCCCGCCGGGGCTCCGCCGGCTCCTCGTCGCCCGCGAGCGGCAGCCGGACGATCAGCCGCGCGCCGCCGTACGGCGACTCGGCGGCCTCCACCTCGCCGCGGTGCACCCGCACGATCTCGGAGACGATGGCCAGCCCCAGACCGACTCCGCCCTGCGCGCGGTCCCGCGAGTCGTCGAGACGCACGAAGCGCCGGAACACCTCTGCCCGCTCCGCGGGTGGGATCCCCGGACCGTCGTCGTCGACGGTGAGGACGGCGCTCGTCGCGTCCGACGTCAACGTCACGTCGACCCGGCCCGCCGCGTGCCGCACGGCGTTCTCGACCAGGTTGCGCATCACCTGTTCCAGCAGCGCCGCCTCCCCGGTCACCTGCACGGGTTCCGCGCACTGCGTCCGGAGCCGCACCCCGCCGGTCTGGGTCGACGAGACGACGTCGCGCAGTACGTCGTCCAGGTCCACCGGACGGGCTTCGGCGCGCAGCGTCCCGGCGTCACTGCGGGCCAGCAGGAGCAGGTGGTCCACGAGCGAGCCCATGCGCACGGTCTGGTCCCACAGCTCGGGCAGCAGCAGCGGGTCCGCCTCGCCGTCGCCGCGCAGCAGGGCCGTCTCCAGCCGGGCACGCAGGGTCGCGAGCGGCGTCCGCAGCTCGTGCGCGGCGTCGGCGACGAACCGCTCCTGGCGCGTGGCGCTGACCTCCAACCGCTCCAGCATGTCGTTGAGGGTCCTGGCCAGGCGGTAGATCTCGTCGCGGGTGGGCGGCTCCGGGACGCGCTGGTTCAGGCGCTGTCCGGTGATGAGCTCCGCGCGCCGCCGGATCGCCTCCACCGACCTCATGGTCCGGCCGACGACGAGCCACAGCACGAAGGCGAAGACCGCGAGCAGCACGCTCAAGCCGATGATTCCCTTGCTGGCCAGGGCTCCCAGCACGTCCCTGACGTCGCCCACGTCCACGGCGACGAAGACGGTGACGTCGCCGTCGGGCGAGTGGGCGCCCAGCGCCGTCACCCGGAACGGTCCCTCGTCGTCCAGGGGCAGGCTCGCGCGGCCGTACACCCGGTCGCCGCCGGGCGGCTGGCTCGGCAGCCGGAAGAACCCCGGCGCGGACGCGTTCGACGTGGAGCTGAGCACCTCACCGTCGTGGACCACCTGGACGGCGGCCTCGAGGTCGTCCGCCCGGTCGATCTGCTTCGGCAGGATGCCCCGCGACGCCAGGTCGGCCACCTGCTCGGCCCGCACCTCGCCCACCTCGTCGGCGTTGCTGACCAGCTCGGCGCGGATGGCGAGCCCGATGAGCACGGCCGTGAGGGCGGCGGCCAGGGCGACGGCCAGGGTCGCGCTCCACACCATCCGTGAGCGCATCGACATCTGCCGGCCGGACCGTCTCCCCCACCTCACCCGTGGACCTCCAGCTGGTAGCCCAGTCCGCGGTGCGTGCGCAGGAGGTTGGTCCCGAAGGGCTGGTCGAGCTTCTTGCGCAGGTAGCCGATGTACACCTCGACGAGGTTCGTCCCGGGGTCCTCCACGTCGCCCCAGACGTTCTCGAGGATGGCGGTCTTGGACCGCACCTCGCCGTCGGACCGGATGAGGTACTCGAGCAACGCCGCCTCCCTGCGGCTCAGGTGCACCTCCACCCCCTGGTGCCGGACCACCCGGCGCGCGGGGTCCAGCACCAGGTCACCGGCGACCAGCTCCGACCAGCCGTCCCGGTCACCCCTCCGCAACAGCGCCCGGCACCGGGCGACCAGCACCGGGAAGGAGAACGGCTTGCGCAGGTAGTCGTCGGCTCCCGAGTCCAGCGAGTCCGCCTCGTCGGAGTCCGCACCCCGCGCCGTGAGCATCAGGATCGGGGTGGCGACGTCCTCGGTCCGCAACCGCCGGCAGACCTCCACACCGGACATCCGGGGCAGCATGATGTCGAGGATGATGATGTCCAGCGAGGGCTCCTTCGCCTGGCGGTAGCCCTCGAAGCCGTCATGGGCCAGGCGCACCTCGAATCCTTGGTCCGCCAGGCCCGCCCCGAGCGTCCGCGCGAACGCGACCTCGTCGTCGACCAACAGAAGACTGGTCATACCTCGATCGTGCGCCCGGACGGCAGCACTCGGAAGGGCTCGAAAGGGCTAGTCGGCGACGGGCATCATGGTCGTGCGCCGCCAGAGGCAGGAGAGGACTGATCCGACATGCCCGAGTCCTCGACGCGACCCGCGATCCATGCGGAGATGGAGCGGGCGCGGTCCGAGTTCCACGACCTGCTGGGACACGCGTCCGCCGCGGACCTTCGACGCCCCACCCGCGGGACACGCTGGACGAACCAGCAGCTGCTCTTCCACATGCTCTTCGGCTACCTGGTGGTGCGCAGGCTGCTCCCCCTGGTGCGCCTCATGGGCCGGCTGCCCGACCGGGTCAGCCGCGTCTTCTCAGCCTCCCTCGACGCCGGCCGGCGGCCGTTCCACACGGTCAACTACCTGGGCTCCTGCGGCGGTGCCCTGGTGTTCCGGGGTGAGCGGCTGGCCGCCCTGTTCGACCGCACGGTCGACTCGCTGCACCGGGCCCTGGAGGCGGAGCCCGAGCAGGCGCTGGGTCGAGGCATGCACTTCCCGGTCGACTGGGACCCGTACTTCCGGGACGTGATGACGCTGGCGGAGGTCTACCACTACGCGACCGAGCACTTCGACCACCATCGCAGGCAGCTGACCATCGACGCGCCGGCGCACGACGACGCGTGACGGGACCCGCTCAGGCGAGGGAGAGGAAGAGCCGTTCCATCTTCTTCGCGTCGAGGCTGTCGATGCCCTCACCGGTGGCGAGACAGGTCTGGAGCCCGGAGGCGACGATGGCGAAGCCGGCCCGGTCCAGGGCCTTGGAGACCGCCGCCAGCTGGGTGACGACGTCCTCGCACTCGCGCCCCTCCTCGAGCATGCGCAGGACGCCGGCCAGCTGGCCCTGCGCGCGCTTGATGCGGTTGATGACCGGGGTCATGTCCTGCGGGTTCAGCTCGACCATCGCTCAGCTCTCCTTGTCCTGGTACGGCACGGGGGTCCTTGGGAGGGCGGCGAGTGCCGCCGACAGCCGCTGCCGGGCGTCCACGGCGACGGAGCGCACGGCGTCGCTGTCGGAGAAGGTGACCATCGCGTCGGGGTCGAACGCCTCCACCACGCTCGTGGTGTCGTCGAGCGCGCGGACCACGACGTTGCACGGCAGCATCGTCGCCACCGACGGGTCGGCCTGCAGGGCCTGGTAGGCCAGCGGCGGCCGGCAGGCGCCGAGGATGACCTGGGGCGCGACGTCGACGTCGAGCTTGGCCTTCAGGGTCGCCGCCAGGTCGATCTCGCTCAGCACCCCGAACCCCTGCTCCGACAGCGCGGCCCGGACCGCCTCGACCGTCTCCGCGTACGGGCGGTCGACGGTGGTGCTCAGCGTGTACGTCACGACTGCACCCTCTCCTGCCGGGCGCTCGCCTCCGCGCGCAGGGCGTCGACGTCGACCTCACGCACCGCGGCGATGACCTGCTCGAGGGTCGGCGCGGGCAGCGCCCCCGGCTGGCTGAGGACGAGAACGCCGCTCTTGAACGCCATCAGCGTCGGGATGGAGGTGATGTTCGCGGCGGCCGCGAGCGCCCGCTCGGCCTCGGTGTCGACCTTGCCGAACACGATGTCGGGGTGCGCCTCGGACGCTCGCTCGTACGTCGGCGCGAACTGCCGGCACGGGCCGCACCAGGCGGCCCAGAAGTCGACGAACACGATGTCGTGAGTGGTGACGGTGCGCTCGAAGCTCTGCGCACCCAGGGCGATGGTGGCCATCCGCTGCCTCCTCTGTCGAAGTCTGACGGGGTACCCACCGGCACTTGGCGTATACCCCTGGGGGTGTTACGGTGAGATCATACATACCCCCCTGGGTATCCACAAGAACCGTCCTCCGACCGAGAAGGGACCCCGCACCGATGAGCGACAGCACCCCGGAGATCACCGTCGACGAGCTGGCCACCGCGCTTGCGCAGGGCGCCACCGTGGTCGACGTACGCGAGACGAGCGAGTACGTCGACGGGCACGTGCCCGGGGCGGTGCTGATGCCCATGGGCCAGCTGCCGGGCCGTGTGCACGAGCTGGACCAGGGCTCCCGCGTCTACGTCGTGTGCGCGTCCGGGAACCGGAGCGCGGCCATGACCGACTTCCTCACCAGTGCGGGCTTCGACGCGTGCTCGGTCGCCGGAGGCACCTCGGGCTGGGCCCGGTCCGGCCGTGACGTGGTCACCGGGACCGCGCCCGGCGCCTGAGCGAGCGGCAGCGTCCCGGAGCAGACTGAGAGACCTGGAGTTCAGCCATGACCGACATCGACACCAGCACCTTCGTGACCACGGGCGGCATCACCGTGCTGCCGCTCGAGACACCCACGCTCGGTGACCGCTCCTACCTCGTCCACGACGGCGAGGTCGCCTTCGTGGTGGACCCCCAGCGCGACATCGACCGGGTCCTCGACCTGCTCGACGCGCAGGGAGTCCGCCTCACCCACGTGCTCGAGTCGCACATCCACAACGACTACGTCACCGGCGGTCTCGCGCTCGCCCGGAGGACGGGCGCGGCGTACCTGGTCAACGCCGAGGACCACGTGTCCTTCGAGCGGACCCCGGTGCGCGACGGCCAGGTCATCGAGGTGGGCAGCCGGATGCGGGTCACCGCGGTCTCCACGCCGGGGCACACGTTCACGCACCTGTCCTACGTGCTCGGCGACGCGGGCACCGGCGAGCGGGTCGCGGTGTTCTCCGGCGGGTCGCTGCTGTTCGGCGCGACCGGACGCCCGGACCTGCTCGGCAGCTCGCACACCGACGAGCTGGTCCGGCTCCAGCACGCCTCCGCGCACCGGCTCGCGGAGGTCCTGCCGGACTCCGCCGCGGTGTTCCCCACCCACGGGTTCGGGTCGTTCTGCTCGGCCACCCAGTCCGAGGCGACCGCCTCGACCATCGGGCAGGAGAAGAGGTCCAACCCGGTCCTGACCCAGGACGAGGAGACCTACGTCCGCGAGCTGCTGGCCGGGCTGGGCGCCTACCCCGCCTACTACGCGCACATGGCGCCGGCGAACTCTGCCGGTCCCGGCGCACCGGACCTGTCACCTCCCGCTCCTGCGGACCCGCACGAGCTGCGCCGGCGCATCGACGCCGGCGAGTGGGTCGTCGACCTCCGCAACCGGACCGTGTTCGCGGCGGGTCACGTGCCCGGGTCGCTGAACTTCGGCCTCGACGGAGCGTTCGCGACGTACGTCGGCTGGCTCATCGAGTGGGGCGCGCCGCTGACCCTGCTCGGCGAGACCCCGGACGCGGTCGCCGAGGCCCAGCGCGAGCTGGTCCGCATCGGCATCGACCGGCCCGCGGCCGCCGCCACCGGCACGCCCCGGGACTGGGTGGCCGGCACCGGACACGACGTGGCGTCGTTCCCGACCGCGACGTTCGCCGAGCTCGCCGCGGTCCGGCACCACCGTCCGGTCACCGTCCTCGACGTGCGCCGGACCGACGAGCACGACAGCGCGCGCATCGAGGGCGCGGTGAACATCCCGATCCACGAGCTCCCGACGCGGTTGGCCGACGTGCCGGCCGGGGAGGTGTGGGTGCACTGCGCCGGCGGCTACCGCGCCTCGGTCGCGGCCTCCCTGCTGGACGCGGCCGGCGTCCCCCTCGTCGCGGTCGACGACTCCTTCGACAACGCCCGCGAGGTCGGTCTGCACCTCGTCGGGCCGGACGCGTGACCCTGGTCGTCGCCGTCGTCGCGGGCCTGCTCATCGGCCTGTCCCTGGGCGCGCTCGGCGGCGGCGGGTCCGTGCTCGCGGTGCCCGTGCTCGTCTACGCGCTCGGGCAGTCCGCGAGCCAGGCCACCACCGGGTCCCTGGTCGTCGTCGGCGTCACCTCACTGGTCGGCGCGGGCACCGCCCGTCGGGCCGGGAACGTGCTGCTCGGGCGGGGCGTGGCGTTCGGCGCCGCGGCCATCGGCGGCGCGGCCGTCGGCGCCCGGCTGTCCACCCTCGTCCCGGAGCCGGTCCTGCTCGCCGCGTTCGCCGGGCTCCTCGTCCTCGTGGCGGCGGTGATGACGGTGCGGCAGGTCGGCGCCCGCCGTTCGGCTGGCACCGCCGGCGGGCGACCTCGGCTGGACGACCCGATCATCAGCTTCAGCCCGAGGTTCGCGTGCCAGTGCCCGCGCGCCCTCAAGGTCCTGGTGACCGCGACGGCGGTCGGGTTGCTGACCGGGTTCCTCGGTGTCGGCGGCGGGTTCCTCGTCGTACCGGCCCTCGTCCTCGCGCTGGGGCTCCCGATGGAGTTCGCCGCCGGTACCTCGCTCGTCGTCATCACCGTCACCTCCACCGCCGCGCTCGCCGTCCGCGCCGGCACCGGGACCCATCCCGACTGGGCGCTGGTCGCGCTCCTCACCGTGGCCGCGGTCATCGGCGGCTACGCGGGCGCCCGCCTCACGGCTCGCGTCGACACCCGCCGGCTGCAGACCGCGTTCACCGCCCTGCTCCTCCTGGTCGCCGGTTACACCGCCTGGCAGGCCCTCCACGCCCTCGTCTGACCGACGCCCGACCAACGCAAGTACGAAGGAGATCCCCCATGTGTCGCCCCGTGAAGTGCAGGACCTGTGGCAAGACGACCTGGGCGGGCTGTGGCCAGCACGTCGCCCAGGTCAGAGCATCCGTTCCCGCCGGCAGCTGGTGCACCGGCCACCCCAGGTCCGAGCGCGCCGGCGGCGGTTGGCTCGGCCGGTTCCTCGGCCGCGGATGATGCCGGTGACCGCGACGGACCCGCCCGCAGGCGCCTCGCCCGGTGCCGGCGGGCACTGGGACGACGTGTACCGGACCAGGGCGGTCGACCAGCTGTCCTGGCACCAGGCCAGCCCCGCCACCTCCCTGAGGCTCATCGGACCGAGGCCCGGTCCGGACAGCCGAGCGGTGGACGTGGGCGGGGGCACCTCCACCCTGGTCGACGTCCTGCTCCGGGACGGCTGGACCGTCACGGTTCTCGACGTGTCCGCCGAGGCACTCGGCATCACCGGCCGCCGTCTCGGCGCAAAGGCCGCGGAGGTGTCGCTCGTCGTGTCCGACGTGCTCGCCTGGCAGCCCGAGCAGACGTACGACGTGTGGCACGACCGCGCCGTGCTGCACTTCCTGACCGAGGGCGCCGACCGGGCCCGGTACGTCGAGCTGGCTGCGGACACCGTCACCGAGGGTGGGGCGCTCGTCATCGGCAGCTTCGCCCCTGACGGCCCGTCGCACTGCTCCGGGCTGCCCACCGCTCGGCGGTCGGCCGAGCAGCTGGCCGGGGAGTTCGCGCCCCGCTTCACGCTCGAGCACGCCGAGACCGAGGCGCACCACACCCCGGGCG
>DASTGV010000368.1:0-3728 GCA_035718765.1 Nocardioidaceae bacterium | reverse complement strand
TGGCCCCAGGACACGGTCAGCCGGTCGGTCTCGACGCCGTCGCCGAACACGACGAGCCGGTCGCTGGCGACGGTGAGCGTGAGCGCGTCGCCGTCGAGGCGGCCCTCGGTGAGCGTGGTGCCGGTGGCGGGCGAGGGCCAGGCCTCCCGGACGAACCAGGCCAGGGCCGGGTCGCCCGGCGCCGGCAGCGCGAGGTCGCTGTGCCGCTCGAGCCACACCGACCCGCACCAGCCGGTGGCGCCGGTGCCGGTCGCGACCAGCACGCCCGAGGACGCCTGCACCTCGCTGCGGCCGCCGGACGTGAGCGTGTACCGGGCCGTCTGGTGGGTGGCGGACCCGACGTACACCTCGTTGAGGGCGACCAGGCACTGGCCGTCGTCGGTGGTCGCCTCGACCATGGTCCGCTCCTCGACCGGCGCCCGGCCGCGGACCAGGTCGGTGAGCAGGTCGCCGGCGGCGGGCACCGGGTGGCGGACCAGGACGCCGGGGTTCAGGCCGCGGGCCGGGTCGATGCCGAGCACGGGCTGGCCGTGGAGGTACTTCGCGACGTTGGCGACCAGCCCGTCCTGGCCGACGACGACCACCACGTCCTCGGGGAAGAACAGGAACCGTGCGAGGTCGGCCCGCTCCACGCTGCCGCGGCGCCAGTCGACCGGGATCGCCGCCCCGACCGAGGCGATCGCGTCCGCGGTCTCCTGGTGCCGGGCCTGCACCTCGTCGATGCTGCGGCCCCGGGTCCGGAGGAAGAAGGCGGCCTGCCCGCGGGTGCCGTGCCGCGCGAGCAGCTCGTCGAACTCGGTGCAGCGGTGCACCAGCACCACCCGTGGGGTCGTGGTCACGACGCCTCCCGCGACCCGAGGCGGGCCAGCACCGGGGCCAGCAGGTCGGGGGTGAGCACGAGGCTCTGGACCTGGGGGAGGTTCGCCGCGAGCTCCTGGGCGGCCAGCCCCAGCAGCGTGGCCTGGGGCAGGTCGCGGTAGGCCTCGAGGCGGGCCTCCTCGGCCCGGGCCCGGGCCGCGCCCATCGCCTCCGCCCCGTCCGCCTCGGCGCGGGCCATCTCCCGCACCCGGGTCGCGTCCGCCTCGAGCCGGACCGCCCCGGCGGCGGCCTCGTCCTCGGCCTCCCGACGCGCGTTCACACCCCGCTGGGTTACGAGCTGCTCCTCCTGACGGGACAGCGCGATCCGGCTCTCCAGCTCGTTGCGTCCGATCGCGCTCTCCCGCTCGACGGCCAGCGCCCGGCGCTCGTACGTCGCCCGGTCGGCGTCCTGCTGGAGGGCCTCGCGGGCCGGCGTCTGGAGCGCCTTCTCGACGTCGGGCTCGGGGCGGAGGCCGAGGATCCGCACCGCGACGACCCGGACCCCCACCTCGGCCAGCCGGCTGTCGGTCTCCAGGCCGGCCGCGACGACCTGACGGACGGCCCCGACCCCGGCGTCGATCGACGCGGCCAGCGTGCGGCCGGCCAGCAGCTGGGCCGCGTGCTGCTGCGCGGTCTCGACGAGCAGCCCGGCGACCTGGTCGAGCGGGGTGGCCCGCCAGCGGCCGGTGAGCGGGTCGACCGAGAAGTCCAGCCGGGCTGCGGCGACCTCAGGCTCGGCCAGCCGGAAGGTGACGGTGCCCTGCACCGCCACGTCCTGGTAGTCGCGGGTGCGGGCGTGGAACAGCACCGGCAGCTCCCGGTCGTCGACGGGGACCTCGGAGAGCACCGCGTCGAGAGGGCGGTACCAGAACGACTGGCCGACCCCGGCGTGCGCGACCCGGCCGCCGCGCAGGTGCCGCACGTAGCTGGTCGCGGAGCCGCGGAGGTGCCGCAGGAAGAGGGTTCGGGTGATGTCGGCCATGACCTGCTCCTTTATTTGTCGTTACGACAAGAGTAGGTCTCGACCCTTTATTTTGTCAATTCGACATTGATAGCCAGCGCGGTCTCCAGCACCAGCTCGGCGAACGCGGCGACCTCCTCCGCGAGCCGAGCCTCCTGCCCGTCGTACCGGCCGGACGGCTCGCCGAGGGCACGGCTGGTGAGCGCCTCGGCCACCACCGGCCGCCACCGCTCCCCGAAGGTCGCGACCGCGTGGTGCCCCGCGCCGTCCTTGGAGGTGAGCCGGCCGGTGACGATGGCGTGGTGCAGCCGGGGCACGCCGAGCACGAACCACTCCACGATGTCCGGCCTGGCCGCCTCGTCGGGGTGCTGCCGGAGCAGGCGGACCCGCTCGGCCCAGTAGTCGCGCAGGTTCGCGGCCGAGTAGGCCCGCAGCGCCTCGGTGTCGGTCCAGACCTCCACCTCGTCGAGCGCGGGACCGCGCACGTGGACGCCGTGCCAGGCGAGCTCGTGCCAGGTCACCGGGTTGAGGTCGACCCGGCCGACGCGCCACTCCCCCGCCAGCGTGCACGGCACGTCCGGGCAGTCCGCGGGCGGCCGGGCCAGGTCGGCCCAGGTGACGTACAGCCCGTCGTACGCCGGCCGCGGGAACGTCTCGCCGACCCGCTCGTGCACGGCGCGCAGCCGGGCCGTCGTCGCCTCGTCGGGCCGCGCGGCCGTCACCGCGACGAAGTCCACGTCGCTGCGCCCGTCGTACCACTCGCCGAAGCCGAGGGAGCCGTGCAGGTAGAGACCCTCGACGAGCCCCGGGGCGACCTCGTCGGCGAGGTCGAGGTGCAGCGAGGTGAGCGTGCGGACCTGGTCGGGCGGCCACGGGTGCGCGGGGTGCATCCGGCCAGCCTGCCGCAGCCGGTGAGGGGCGGGGGTGGCGGCTACCCGACGCGGGCGACCAGCCGGAGCGCCATCTCCACCGAGGGCCGCCGGGCCGCGACGTAGTCGTCCTGAGGCGGTGCCACGCCGAGCGCGTCGTGGCGGCCGCGGGTCGCGATCCGGGCGACCAACGCGCGCAGCACCAGCTGGCCCCAGTCCGGGACGTCGGCCCAGGTCTCCAGGAACGACTCGGGAGCTCCCTCCCAGGCGACCGCGTCCCCGGCGGCGACGGCCAGCGCCAGCCCCGGCGGCCGGTGGTAGGGCGGCCAGTCGATCACCGCGTCCGGGAGGCCCGGCTCCCGCAGCACGTTGCCGCCGATGTCACCGTGCACGACCTGCGCGGGCGACGGCACCGGGCGGAGGGCGGCCAGAGCCTCGTCGAGCAGGTCGAGGACCTCGGGCGTGCCCTGGGGCGGCTCGCCGTCCCAGGCGACCCGGTCCCCGAAGGACCAGGCGTCGTCCCGGTGGTCCAGGAACGCCGGCCGGGGCAGGTCCGCGGTCACGTCGTGGAAGGCGTCGACGGTCCGCCGGAAGGTGTCCGGGTCGTCGCCGTAGCGGACCGTGCGGCCCGGCAGCCAGCGGTGCGCCGCCCAGCCGTCGGCGCTCCAGGTCCCGTCCCCGGCCCGAAGCGGCTCCGGGACCCGGACCGTGTCCCGCGCCGGCCAGGCGTCGTAGGTCTCGCACAGCCACACGTGCTCGTGCGGCTCGTCGACCTGCTTGAGCACCACGTCGCCGGCCCGCCAGGTGCGGCGCTGGCCGCCGTCCAGCAGCACCGGCGCGTCGCGGACACCGAAGGCACGGAGCGCCTCGACGGGCGGCGGCGGCCCCCCGCGTAGGACGGGTCGGCTCACCCGGCCCGCCGGACCGCGTCGGCGACCCTGGCGCGCAGGGTGGCCCGCTCGATGCCGAACGACCCCAGCGTGTCCGCGACGACGCGGTCCTCCTGGCGGGCCAGGCCCAGCAGCAGGTGCTCGGTGCCG
>DASTGV010000367.1:0-10026 GCA_035718765.1 Nocardioidaceae bacterium | reverse complement strand
CCTGGACTCCCTCGCGCTCACCGGACCAGGGCTGGAGGAGGCCCCCGAGCACGGTGAGGCCCGGCTGCTCGTCGCCGCCCGGGTCGGCCGCACACGCCTGATCGACAACACCGAGATCCACCTGGGAGGCCGCTGATGCTGCGCACGATGCTCAAGTCCAAGATCCACCGTGCCACGGTGACCCAGGCCGACCTGCACTACGTCGGCTCGGTGACGGTGGACGAGGATCTGCTCGACGCGGCGGACCTGCTCCCCGGCGAGCAGGTCGCGATCGTGGACATCACCAACGGCGCCCGCCTGGGACCAGGCGTCCGCGCCGGCACGCAGGGCACGGGACAGGGCGAGCGCGAGCCGCCTCTGGTCGTCGTCGAGGTAGGCGTTGCGCGAGGACAGGGCCAGGCCGGACTCCTCCCGCACCGTGGGCGCGCCGACCACGTCGACGCCCATGCACAGGTCGGCGGCCATCCGGCGGATCAGCACGAGCTGCTGGTAGTCCTTCTGCCCGAAGACCGCGAGGTCGGGACGGACCAGGCCGAACAGCTTGGCGACCACCGTCAGCACGCCCCGATAGTGGCCGGGCCGCGTGGCGCCCTCCAGCACGTTCCCGAGCGGGCCGGGCTCGACGGTCACCTGCGGGTCGCCGCCCGGGTAGACCTCCTCCACCGAGGGCGCGAACACCACGTCCGCGCCGTGCTCGCGACAGACCTCGAGGTCCGCCTCGAACGTGCGGGGGTAGCGGTCGAGGTCCTCCCCCGGGCCGAACTGCAGCGGGTTGACGAAGATCGACACCACGACGGCGTCGTCCGGGTCGACGCGCGAGCGGGCCTCGTCGACCAGCGCCGCGTGCCCCGCGTGCAGGGCGCCCATCGTCGGCACCAGGGCGACCCGGCCGCCGCGGGCCCGGGTCTCGCCGAGGGCGGCCACCAGCTCCGCGCGGGTGCGCGCGACGAGCGGGCGCCGGACGGGCGTGGTGGTCACCGGCGGCGGGCGACCGGGCGGGCCGCGCGGGACGCGACGGCGTCGTCGAGGATGCGGACCAGCTTGGCGGCCCGGATCGGCAGCAGCCGGCCGTCGGCGACGGCCCGGTCGGCGGTGGCCCGGGCCATCGCCACGTAGGAGTCCAGCGTCGCGGGTGCGGTGACCGCGATGTCCGCGAGGTGGGCGCGGACGGTCTCGACGTCGCCGCGCACGATCGGGCCGGTGAGGGCCGCGTCGCCGTACGACAGCGCGTTGTCGAGCGCGGCGGTGAGCAGCGGACTCAGGGTCGCCGCGGGGTCGTCGGAGCCGGAGGCCCGGAGCAGGTCCATCGCCTGGGAGACCAGCGTGACCAGGTGGTTGGCGCCGTGCGCGAGACCCGCGTGGTAGAGCGTGCGCCTGTCCTCGTCGACCCAGAACACCGTGCCGCCGAGGTCGCGGACGAGCTCCTGGGCCAGGTCGCGGGTGGCGGGGGTGGCGGTGACGCCGAACATGCAGCCGCCCAGCCGGCCGAGGTCGACGTCGGTGCCGGTGAACGTCATCGCCGGGTGCATCGCGAGCACCTCGGCACCCGCCTCGGCCGCGGGGTCGAGCACCGCGAGACCGTGCTTGCCGGAGGTGTGCACCACCCGCTGGCCCGGCCGGATCGCGCCCGAGGCCGCCAGCATGGTCACCACGTTGGCGAGCATGTCGTCGGGGACGGTCAGCAGGAGCAGGTCGCACGCGCGGGAGACGGCGGTCGGCTTGTCCACGTGGACACCCGGGAGCAGCGTCTCGATGCGGGTGCGGGTGGCGGCGGACTCGCCGGCGACTGCGACGATCTCGTGGTCCGCGGCGCGGAGTGCGGCCGCGAGGACTGCGCCGACCCGGCCGGCGCCGACAACCCCGATACGGGTCATGACTCATCACCTTTCGTTCCAGTCCTCCAGAGAGGTACCGGACGGTGTGCTGATGCGTACGTCGACGAGCGTACGCGCGGCGTCACAGCGGGGTAACCCGGTGCCTCGGTGGGGTGCGTCACACCTCCGGCCCCGTCAGCCGGGCTGGCTAGCCTGGCGCGATGACGTCCCTGGGGATCCCGGCGCTGCCACCGCCGACGTCGCAGCCGACGTGGAAGCAGGCGTGGGACGCGGCGCTGTACGGCCCGGACGGCTTCTTCCGCCGCGAGGCGCCCGCCGCGCACTTCCGGACCTCGGTGCACGCCTCGCCGCTGTTCGCGCGGGCGCTGGTCCGGATGACCCGGGAGGCGGGGCTCGACACCGTCGTGGACATCGGCGCCGGGCGCGGCGAGCTGCTGGCCGCGATGCACGCGCTGGACCCGGGCCTGGACCTGCTCGGCGTGGAGGTGGCGGCCCGGCCGGCGGACCTCCCGCCGGGGATCGCGTGGACGACCGCGCTGCCGGAGTCCGTCGAGGGCCTGGTGGTGGCCAACGAGTGGCTCGACGACATCCCGTGCCACGTGGTGGAGATCGACGACGAGGGGGTGCCACGGGTCGTGCACGTCGACCCGGCCACGGGCGAGGAGAGCCTCGGCCGGCCGCTGGGCCACGAGCAGGTGCCGGGCGCCCTGGCGGGCTGGCTGGAGCGGTGGTGGCCGCTCGACGCCCGGGAGCCGGGCACCCGGGCCGAGGTGGGCACGTCGCGCGACGCGGCCTGGGCGGACGTCGTCGGTCGGGTCACGAGGGGCGTCGCCGTCGCGGTCGACTACGGGCACACCCGCGAGGACCGGCCGCCGTTCGGGTCGCTGCGGTCCTACCGGGACGGCCGCGAGGTCGACGTGCTCGCGGACGGCTCCCGCGACGTCACCGCGCACGTCGCGGTGGACGCGGTGGCCGCCGCCACGGGCGGCGAGCTCCGGCGGCAGCGTGAGGCGCTGCGGGGTCTCGGCGTCGACGGCGGCCGTCCCGACCTCGGCCGCGCGACCAGCGACCCGGCCGGGTACGTCCGGGCCCTGGCGGGCGCGACGGAGGCGGCGGAGCTGACCGCGAGGGGCGGGCTGGGCGACTTCTGGTGGGTCGTCAACGTCAAGGGGGTGCCGGGAACGGGCGCGGCGTAGCGAGCGTCGTCAGGCGTGGTGCATCGCAAGACGGAGGAGCGAAGGCGATGCGAAGCATCGTCGAGTCTCCGACAACGCCGCGAGGCACCGTGCATGGCGGCGCGCAGCCGTCGTGCTCGTTCCCGTCAGCCCCTAGGGACTGACGGACAGGAACAGGAACGCCGCGAACAGCGTCAGGTGCACGGCGCCCTGCAGCCGGGTCGCCCGTCCCGGCACCACGGTCAGGATGCTCACCACGGCGGTGAGCGTCAGCAGGGCGATCTGGACCGGCCCGAGCCCGAGCAGCAGCGGCCGGTCGAGCCAGATCGAGGCCACGGCGATCGCCGGGATGGTCAGTCCGATGCTGGCCATCGCGGAGCCGTAGGACAGGTTGAGGCTGATCTGCACGCGGTCGCGGGTGGCGGCCCGGAACGCCGCGAGCGTCTCCGGCAGCAGCACGAGCAGCGCGATCACGACCCCGACGAACGACGGCGGGAACCCGACCGCCTTCACGCCCGCCTCGATCGACGGGGACTCCACCTTGGCCAGCCCGACCACCGCAACGAGGGCCAGGAGCAGCAGCGCCAGGCTGGTCCAGGCGGCGCGGACCGTGGGCGGGTCCGCGTGGGTCTCCTCCGGGGCCACCTCCCCGCTGGGGGTGACCGGCAGGAAGAAGTCCCGGTGCCGCACCGTCTGGGTGAGCACGAACAGCGCGTAGAGCACCAGCGAGGCGGTCGCCGCGAACGCCAGCTGGGCCGGCGAGAACCGTGGCCCCTGGGCGCTGGAGGTGAACGTCGGCAGCACCAGGCTCAGCGTGGACAGCGAGACCACCGTGGCCAGGGCGGCCCCGGTGCCCTCGGGGTTGAAGTGGGCGACGTGGAAGCGGCGGGCGCCGGCGAGCAGGGCGAGCCCGACGATCCCGTCGGTCGTGATCATCACCGCCGCGAACACGGTGTCCCGGGCCAGGGACTCGGCCTTCGACCCGCCCGAGACCATCAGGGTCACGATCAACGCGACCTCGATGACGGTCACGGCCACGGCGAGCACCAGCGAGCCGTACGGCTCGCCGAGCCGGTGCGCGATCAGCTCCGCGTGCTGCACCGCGGCCAGGACAGCCCCGGCCAGCACCACCGCGACCAGGACCACCGGCAGGAGGCCGAGGTGGCGGCCCCAGGTGAGCGCGAGCACGAGGACGGCCAGCACCGGGACCCCGACCGGCCAGGCGGTGGTCAGCCGGCTCGGGAGGTGGCTGCGGGGCATGCGCTCACCCTGTCAGACCCGGCCCAGGGCTCCGCGCCGCGCGGGCCCGCCGGGCGACGTCGTTCTCGCGCTGCAGCAGGGCCCGGGCCTCGCGCGCGTCGCGGTGCCGGGCGCGCACCCGGACGGGTCCGGGCGGGCTGTCCACCTGGAGGTCGGCCAGCCCGAAGCGGCGCTGCCAGGGACCCTGCCGCAGCTGCAGCGACTGCACCCGGGCGTGCGGCACCACGTGGGTACGCCGGGTCAGCATCCCCTCGCGGCTGACGACGAGGCCGTCCCCGGCTCCGGAGGACAGGAAGCGGCGGCGTACGGGCGCGACCCAGCGGGAGCGCACCGGCGGCGGCGTCAGCCCGACGTCGTCCGGGTCCGGGGAGCCCGCCTCGGCGAGCAGCCGCCGGGCGAGCGCGATCACGAGCGGACGGGGCGCCACCGGCATCACCGTGGACGCCGAGGGCCGGCCGTCCGCGTCCGAGGACGAGGCGTACCCGGCCAGGGCGACGTCGAGCTTCGCCCAGCCGAACCGGCGCCACAGGAACGGCTCGCTGACGACCACGCCCTGCACCCGGGCGAGCGTGATCGTCTGGGCGTCCCGCTCGAACAGGCCGCGCCGGACCTGGAGCCCGGCCGGTGTCTCGGAGACGGTGAAGCCGTAGTAGGCCGAAAGCCGCCTCAGCTGCGTCAGCGCGAAGCCGATGAGCACCGGCACCACGGCGACGCCGCCGAGGTTGCCGAGGACCGCGAACAGGGTGCCGAAGAACAGCGCCGCGACGACGAACGCGAACGACTCCGGCGACAGCAGCAGGGACACGACCAGGGTGCGCGGGTCGAGGGTGGCCACGGTGCGCTCGGGCACGGGGGGCGGAGGCGGGGCGGGCACCCCGCCCGCCGGACCGGCGCCGGCTGCCTCGGTCTCCCCCGCCGCGCTCGCCCGGACCGCGTCCCGGCGCGACAGCAGTGCCGCCCGCAGCTCCTCCGCCTCCCGCAGCGGCAGGAACGCGAGGGACCCCTCGCGGGAGTGACCTCCGGCGACGTCCATCTTGAGCTCGGCGAGCCCGAAGAGCCGGGCCACGAACGGCTGGCTGATGTCGATGCCCTGGAGCCGGTCGACCCGGATCCGCCGGGACTGCCGCGTCACCACCCCGGTGTCCACGCGCAGCTCGTCGGCCTCGATCCAGTACTTGGTGCGCAGCCAGGACGCGAAGCCGTAGACCGCGCCGACCACCAGCATCCCGAGCAGGAGCCAGCCCAGCGGCCCGATGTTGCCGCCGAGGACGTCGTCCCACGTGGAGGCCAGCAGGGCCACGACCAGGATGAAGCCGCGCACCAGCGGCGTCAGCGGAGACAGCCGCCGGTAGGGACGCTCGGGCTCGCTCACCGGCCCCTCACAGGCCCGCGGCCTGGGCCTCGCCCAGCGAGGTGAGCCGGTCGCGGAGCCGGGCCGCCTCGATCGCCGGCAGCCCCGGGATCCGGGCACTGGTGCCGGGGCTGGCCGTGTGCAGGTGCACGCTGGCGATCCGGAACAGCTGCTCGAGCGGGCCGGCGTGCACGTCGACGTACTGCATCCGCCCGTAGGGCACCACGACGAGGGTCCGGAACATCACGCCGTGCCGGATGTAGAGGTCCTCGTCGCGCTCGGCGTACCCCCAGCGTCGCGCGTTGCGGCCGCCCAGCAGCCAGGCCAGCGAGCCCAGGCCCACCACGACCAGCGTCAGCGGGATCCACGCACCGGCCGGCAGCGACAGCACCAGCGTGAGCACGACGAGCGCCACCAGCACCACCAGGGTCGCCAGCAGGGCCACCAGGTGACGCATCCGGGCCAGCGCCGGGGACACCGGCCGCCAGGTGTCGCCCGGCGGCGAGAAGAGGTCGTCCACGCGCGTGAGCCTACGTCCGGCCGCCCTCGCCGGGGCCACCGAAGTCACTTCCGCACCAGGTCACGTCCTAGACTGCGGCGCATGCACAGCGCGGTCCGCCTCCGCGACCGTCCCCGCACGTCTCGCGCGGTGGGTACGGTCCAGCGTTGACCCCGCAGCCCGCCTCCCGTCTCGACGGGTTCCTCTCGGAGGCCTCCACCGTCCTGGTCGTCCGGGACGCTGGTGTCTCCCTCGACGACGTCGCGCGCCTGGGTCGCTTCGCGGCGCGGGCGGTGCACGTCTCGCTGACCGAGGACCTGTCCCACCTCGAGCGCGACGCGGACGGCGAGGCCGTGGTCCTGGACGCGGTGGTCGTGGTGATGGTGGACCGCGTCGCCCTGCGCCGCGCGGCCGCGGCCGCGCAGCGGCTGCCGGCCAGCCGGCGGGTGGTGTGCGTGCTGGAGGAGCTCGGCGGGCAGCCACCGGTGCCCGTGCCGTCACCGGCGTGGCCGCACCTCAACGTGCTGGCGGTCGACACCGGCGGCGGGGCCCGGGTGCTGACGGAGTTCGCCGACCCGATCCCGGCCGGCCTGGTGGTCGCGGAGCTGGCCCGCCGTACGTCGGTGCGGCACCTGATGAGCCCGGGCTGGCCGGTGCTCGGCGCCCGGGCCGAGGAGCCCCGCCGCTGGCCGCCCGGCGACGCGCTCGCGGTGGTGGACACCGACGAGGCGGTGCACGACGTCTCGGGCGACTACCCCGCCGACCTGCTGCTGCTCGAGACCCTCGGCCCGACATCGGCGCAGGCACCTGCGCAGGACCCGGGTCCGCACCCGGTGACCGGGCGCGTGCAGACCGAGCAGGTCCTCGGCCGGGCGATGACCTGGGCCGACTACGAGGCGTTGCCCCTGCACGAGTCGCTGAGCCGTCTCCAGGCCGCCGGCGTCGCGGGCCTCGGCCCGGTGGACGAGCAGCTGCTGAACCCGGTCGGGTTCGTGCGCCGCCCGAGCCTGCCGACGGGCGTCATGCGGCCGGTCGCCCGCGCCCGGCACCTGCTGTTCGTCGAGGGCGGGCCGGACACCATCATCGACACCTCCCGCGGTCCCGGGGACGCGACCGTGGCCCGGCTGCGCACCAAGGCGGGCGTGCACGTGACCTGGGAGGGCGGGGAGGGCCCGCACGCCTACGCGCGCACCGTCGCCGGCCTCGCCATGGCCGGCATCCCGCTCACCGCCGACTTCGTGCCGCCCTGGGCCCGCGCGCTGCTCGACCCGACCCTGGCCGACCAGCTCGAGGCCAAGCCGGACCTCGACGACGTCCTCGAGCGCGAGGTGCACAGCATCCGGCTGCGCCGCGCCGCCCTCGCCTCGCACGGCGCCCTGCCCTGGCGCCGCGGTCTCGCCGGCCCCGCCGGCGAGACCGTGCACACGACCCGGGTCTCGGTGCTGCTCGCGACCCGCCGGCCGGACCTGGTCGCGCACGCGCTGCGCCAGGTCGGCCGGCAGCGCGGCGCCGAGGTCGAGCTCGTGCTCGCCACGCACGGGTTCGAGGCCGACCCGGCCGTCGTACGCGCCTTCACCGCGGACACCGGCATCCCCGTGCGGACCTTCGGCGCGCCCGTCGCGGAGTCGTTCGGCCGCCTGCTCAACGCCGCCGCGGCCCGCGCCGACGGGGACGTGCTGCTCAAGATGGACGACGACGACTGGTACGGCCCCGACTTCGTCTCCGACCTGCTGCTGGCCCGCGACTACACCGGTGCGGACGTCGTCGGCTGCCCCCCGGAGCTCATGTTCGTCGAGCCGTTGTGGGTGACGGTCCGCCGCCGCGACGCCACGGAGCAGTACCGTCCCGTTGTGGCCGGCGGCACGATGATGGTCTCCCGCGACGCGTTCGGCGCCGTGGGAGGGTTCCGCGACACCCGCAAGTACGTCGACGCGAACCTGTTCCGGGCGGTGCGCGCCGCAGGCGGCACGATCTACCGCTCGCACGGCCTCAACTACCTGCTCAGACGGCAGGCCGGAGGCCACACCTGGGAACCCGGGCTGGGCTACTTCGTCAGTCGTGGGCGATCCTGGCAGCAGTGGCGGGGCTTCAGGCCGAGCCCGCTGCTCGAGCTCGACCCGACGGACCAGCCGGAACGGACGACGCGCGAGGAGTCCAAGAGATGAGCAGGCAAGCCGGGCAGCCCCGCGTCAGGGGGAACGAGTGGCGCTCGCTCCAGCCGCCGGTCATCGGCGCCTGGGAGCCACGCCTGTCGGTGACCGTGGTCATCCCGGCGCACAACGCCGAGCCGACCCTGCCGTACTGCCTGGCCGGCCTGGCCGCCCAGACCTACCCGTCCCACCTGCTCCAGGTCGTGGTCGTCGACGACGGCAGCGACCCGCCCCTCGTCCTGCCCGAGCTGCGCCCCGAGAACACCCACGTGCTGCGCACCTCGGAGTCCTGGGGCCGCGCCCACGCCTGCGCCCAGGGCGCGGAGTACGCCGAGGGCGACGTGCTGCACTGGCTCGACGCGGACATGCTGCTGCACCACGACGAGGTGGAGGCGCAGCTGCGCTGGCACCACCTCATCGACCACGCCGTGGTGCTCGGCCACAAGCTCTTCGTCGACCCCTCCGACGGCCTCGTCGACGTGCCGACGGCGTTCGACCACGTGCGGTCCGGGCGGGCCGCCGACATGTTCGGGGGTCGCTGGACCGCCCGGCACGACTGGGTCGAGGAGTTCGCCGCCAAGCACGACGGGCTCAACGCCGCCGCCTTCCACGCCTACCTCGTGCACGTGGGCGCGAGCGCGTCGGTCCGCCGCGACTTCTACGAGACCAGCGGCGGCATGGACTCCGACCTCAAGCTCGGCGAGGACGTCGAGCTCGGCTACCGGCTGGCCCAGCGGGGCGCGGTCTTCGTGCCCGACAACGAGGCCCGCTCCTGGCACCTCGGCCGCTCGACCCTGATGCGGCGCCAGGAGGAGGTGAACCGCTACAACCGGCCGTTCGTCACCGACCGGATCACCGACCTCCGGCACTGGCGCACCAAGGGCCGCAGCTACTCGGTGCCGTGGCTCCAGGCCGTCGTGGACACCGAGGGCAAGAGCTTCGAGTCGGTCTCGCACACCGTCGACGGCCTGCTGCGCGGCAGCGTCGCCGACATCGAGATCGTGCTGCTCGGCGACTGGACCGGCCACAGCGACGAGCGCCGCCCGCCCCTGGAGGACGAGCACCTCGACGCCCGGATGCTGCACGCGGAGTACGTCGGCGAGCCCCGGGTCCGCTTCCAGAAGGAGGTCGGCAGCACCGCGTTCCCGGCGGCCTGGCGGCTCGAGCTGCCCGCGGGGTGGGCCCCCGGCCGCGACACGCTGCGCAAGCTGACCCGCGAGGCGAACAACCAGGTGCGCGGGCTGCTGTCCGTCACCATGCCCGACGGCGGCGTCGCCCGGTTCGAGCGCACCTCGAGCTTCGCCCGGGCCATGCGCCTCAAGGACTCCGGCGAGGACGTCGACGACGTGGTGGACGCGATCACCGGCTCCTGGTGGTACGACGGCCCCGAGGAGGGCTTCACCCACGTGTCGTCACGCGTGCAGTCCTCGAGCGGCGACCTCAGCCGGGCCGTCGTACGCCCGCGCCAGGACCGCTACGGGGAGGCCGAGCCGCCCGTGCCCCACCGTCCGGAGCCGCCGGCCGGCAAGCCGCAGGCGCTCGGGGACATGGCGACCCTCAAGGACACCGCCCGCCGCGCCCTCGCGGCGCTGCGCCGCCGGCTGCGCTGACGACGGCCGACGGGCGCGAGGCGAGACACCATGACCGGACCCGAGCAGGTCACCGTCGGCATCGGCGCGGGCGCCGCGGGCTTCGCGGGACACGAGCGCGGCGGCGCCGGCGGAGAGCTGGCCACCCAGGACATGGTCTTGAACAT
>DASTGV010000366.1:0-2402 GCA_035718765.1 Nocardioidaceae bacterium | reverse complement strand
TCGCCGGCCGGCACGCCGACGTCGTGAACCTCACCCAGCCCGGCAAGGAGCCGCACGACCTCGAGATGACCGTGCGGCAGACCGCCGAGCTGGTCGACGCGGACGTGGTGGTCTACGAGCGCGGCTTCCAGGCGGCCGTCGACGAGGCGGTGGACCAGAGCAGCCTCCAGCACGTCGTCGACGCCTCCGGGCCGGCGCGAGTCACCGGCGCCGACCCGCACTTCTGGCTCGACCCGACCCGGCTGGACGCGGTGGCCACCGCCGTCGAGGGGGAGCTGGCCCAGGCGGACCCGAGGCACGCGGCGGACTACCGGCGCAACCTCGCCGGGCTGCACCACGACCTGACCGCCCTCGACCACGCGTTCCAGCGGGGCCTCTCCTCCTGCCGCATCGACACGATCGTGGTCAGCCACGACGCGTTCGGGTACCTCGGCCGCCGCTACGGCCTGCACGTGGTCAGCATCAGCGGCCTGTCCCCCGACGCCGAGCCGTCCCCCACCCACCTGCGCGAGCTGCAGGACCTGATCCGCCGCGACGGGATCACCACGGTGTTCTCCGAGCAGCTGGCCAGCCCGAAGTTCGCGGACAGCCTGGCGCACGACCTCGGCATCCGGGCCGCGGTGCTGGACCCGCTCGAGGGGCTCAGCGACCGGACGGCCGGCCAGGACTACCTCTCCCTGATGCGAGCGAACCTCGCGGCCCTCGAGAAGGCGGACCAGTGCTCATGAACGATCCCGTCGTGACCGTCTCCGACGGCGCCGTCGAGCTCGGCGGCCGGCCGGTCCTGCGCGGCATCGACCTCGCCGTGCGGCGCGGCGAGGTGGTCGCCGTGCTCGGCGCCAACGGCTCCGGGAAGTCGACCCTCGTCCGCACCGTGCTCGGCCTGGTCCCGACCAGCCGCGGCGAGGTGCGGCTGTTCGGCACCCCGCTCGAGGACTTCCACGACTGGCACCGGGTCGGGTTCGTCCCGCAGCGGGTCGGTGCCGCCTCCGGCGTACCGGCGACGGTGCGCGAGGTCGTGGCCTCGGGCCGGCTGTCCCGGCGTCGCCCGTTCGTGCCGTCGAAGCGCGGGGACCGTGAGGCCGTCGAGGCCGCGATCGACGCGGTCGGGCTCCGGGAGAAGGCCCGCGACGGGGTCGCGACGCTGTCCGGCGGGCAGCAGCAGCGGGTCCTGATCGCGCGTGCCCTCGCCGGCACCCCGGACCTGCTGGTCCTCGACGAGCCGACCGCGGGCGTCGACGTGCACAGCCAGCAGGCGTTCGCCGACGCGCTCGCCACGCTGGTCGCCCGCGGCGCCACCATCGTGCTGGTCGCGCACGAGCTCGGGCCGCTCGGCCCGCTCGTGGACCGCGCGGTGGTGATGCGCGACGGCCGGGTGGCGTACGACGGGCCGCCGATCGACGCGTTCACCGACGCCGACCCGCCGCACGGCCACGACCACCACCACGTCGAGCGGGACCTCCACACCGGGGACCCGCTGCCCGTCGCCTCGCCCCTCGACCGGGCCCGGGAGGAACGGCCATGAGCCTGCTGACCTACGACTTCATGATCCGGGCCCTGCTCGGCGCGCTGTTCACCGGGCTCGCCGCCCCGGCCGTCGGCACCTACCTCGTGCAGCGGCGGCTGGCACTGATGGGCGACGGGATCGGGCACATCGCGGTCACCGGCGTCGCCCTGGGCCTGCTCACCGGCACCTCCCCCACGGTCACCGCGGTGATCGTGGCCGTGATCGGCGCCGTCGTCATGGAGGCGATCCGGACCAGTGGCCGCACCAGCGGGGACGTCGCCCTGGCCCTGCTGTTCTACGGCGGCATCGCCGGCGGCGTGCTGATCACCGGCCTCGCGGGCCAGAGCGCCGCGACCCTGAACACCTACCTGTTCGGGTCGATCACCACGATCTCGACGAGCGACGTGTGGGTGACCGCGGTCCTGGCGCTGGTGGTCGTGGTGCTGGCCGTCGGCCTGTCCCCCCAGCTGTTCACGGTCTCCCAGGACCAGGAGTTCGCGCGGGTCGCGGGGCTGAACGTGCGGTTCTACAACCTGCTGGTCTCGGTGCTGGCCGCCGTCACCGTCACCGTGGCGATGCGCACCGTCGGGCTGCTGCTGGTGAGCGCGCTGATGGTGGTGCCGGTGGCGACCTCGCAGCAGGTGACCCGCGGCTTCCGGGCCACGCTGTTCGCGGCGATGGCCCTGGGCACGCTCGCCTCGCTGGGCGGGGTCTCGGTGTCGGCGTTCGTCGACGCGCAGCCCGGCGCGACGATCGTGCTGCTCGCGCTGGCGCTCTTCGTCGCGGCCTACCCGGTCGGCGTCTGGCTGCGCCGCCGCGAGCGGCTCGCGGCGCCGTTCACCGAGCAGGGCGACCCGTTCCCCCTCGCGGACGAGCACACCGAGGTCCCCGAGAC
>DASTGV010000365.1:0-5347 GCA_035718765.1 Nocardioidaceae bacterium | reverse complement strand
TGCGGGGTCGGAGAAAGGTGAACGCCTGGTGCACACACGTGTCGTCGTCTACGTCTCGGGGGCGGTGATCGTCGCGTTGCTCGCGGCCGTCGTCGCCTGGCGGCTGCTCGGTGCCGGCTCGACGTACGAGACCGCGCTGGGAACCCTGCCCAAGGCCACGCTGCGCACGACGTTCACCGACTGGGCGCAGGTGCGCGCCGACGCGCACGGCACGTCGCTCGGCGCGGGCTCGTCGCGGTCGAAGGTCGAGGCGTTCCTGTCGCGCGCCTACGACCTCGACCTGACCTCCGGCTCGGCGGTCGCGGAGTCGACGTACGCGATGCAGGAGAGGTACGGCTTCTCCCCGCTCGACGCCGAGTGGGAGGCGTTCGGGCAGGGCCGCCAGGGACAGGTGGACGTCATGCGCCTCGACGACGGCGTCGACCTCGCCGGGGTGGAGCGGGCGCTGCGGCGGCTCGGCTACACCCCGCCGCGGACCGGCTCCGGCCAGGGCGGCACCTGGGTCGGGGGAGCGGACCTCGTCGCCGGCATCGACCCGGACCTCACGCCCGTGCAGCAGAACGTCGCCGTGCTCCCCGACGACCACCTCGTGCTGATGAGCGACAGCGCGTCGTACCTGTCGGCCGCGACCTCGGTGGCCAAGGGCGACGAGGACTCGCTGACCGCCGAGGAGGGTGTGTCGTCGCTGGCCAAGCAGGCGGGCGACCCGGTCGCGGCCGTCCAGTGGTCGTCGACGTTCGCCTGCGAGGACCTGAGCATGGGCTCCGCCGACGACGAGGACCAGCGGGTCGCCGACGAGCTGGTCGCGAAGGCCGGCGACGTCAGCCCGATCGAGGGCGTGGTGATGGCCCAGCAGGCCGACCGCTCGCTGGTCATCGGCCTGCACTTCGAGACCTCGGACCAGGCGTCGGCGAACCTCCAGCCGCGCGTCGACCTCGCCTCCGGCGACGCCCCCGGCCAGGGCGGCTCGTTCCCCGACCGGTTCACGCTCGCCTCCGGGACCGCGCACGACCAGGACGTCGTGCTCACCACCAAGCCCACCGGTCGGAGCGCCTCCGTGCTCTCCGACCTGTCGTCCGGGCCGGTGCTGTTCGCGACCTGCTGACGCACCCCGTCCGGGTAGTCCGTGACGTTCTGGCTGATCTCAGCGCGATCTTCAGCCACTTCGTCACGGACTACCCCGCGGTGGTGGGTCAGGAGGCGGTGTCGAGACCGTGACCGGCCAGGGTCTCGTCGGGGGACCAGGCCCGCGGCCAGTGCGCGGGCGGCCTCAGCGTCCAGGTACGGCGCGCCGGGGGAACCCACCGGGCCCGGGCGTAGGCCGCATGGATCCGGTCGATCACCCGTTGCGGGAGGGTCATGTCCGGCCCGGTGTACCGGACCACCTCGAGCAGGTGGTCGCGGAGGCCGGACTCCCGGTCGACGTCGTCGCTGTGCTGCCGCGCGGAGCGGTGGTCGGCGCCGTCGTACTCGCCGACCACGCCGGCCTCGGGATCGAGCAGGTCGGGGTACCCGAGCAGCCGGCCCTGCCGGTCGAACACCGGTCGGTTCACCAGGGGCCGCCCGCGTCCGGCGTCGAGCTGCCAGATCAGCCGCAGCCGGCTCTCCTGCGGCGAGCGGCTGAGGTCGTCCGCCAGCGCCACGGCGTCTCGCGCCCGCTGGACGCCGGTCCAGGTCTGCTTGCGGCCCACGTAGTCCCGCATCTGCGCCACGGTCGTCAGCCCGGCGGCCGCCATCATGTCGAGCGCCACGACCGCCCCGCGCGTGGTGCGCGCGTAGCGCATCGCGTCGAAGGTGGCCCGGGGGACCGTCGTGCAGGGCACCCCGCGGACGTCCACGATCTCCTCCGGGGTGAGGATGTCCCGGATCAGGTCGTCACCCGGCACCCTGCGGATCTGGTGCAGCGGCCCGCAGCCGAGCGGCACCGGCACCTGCGTGCGACCACCGTCGCGGAGCCCGTCGAAGAAGGCCGCGCCGTGCATCCGGCAGGCGGCCCACCCGGTCACGGCGCCGCCGCTGGTGAGCCGCATCGCCTGCTCGAGGATCCGCTGCTCCGGGAGGTCGGCATCGACCCACGCCGGCACGAACAGTCCCCGGCTCGTCGTACGCCATCCGCGCCCACGCGCCTGCCCCCGCGTCGGGCCGGCCCGCCCGGTGGGGTCGACCGGCACCGGCCGGACCACGCCGTCGGGCGGGTCGCAGACCGGGTCCCAATGATGTCGGGGCGACGTCACCCCGACAGGCTGACCTCAGAACCGGGCGCCCGGGCCGTTGTCCACAGCCCAATCCGCCCCGGCCGGGTAGTCCGTGACGAAGTGGTCCGGAAACAGCGCCCGGAACAGCCATTCCGTCACGGACTACCCGGACGTGTCCACAGGCAGGAGCCAGCGCGGAGGAGTCAGCGTGCGGAGTCGGACGTCCCGACCGGCCGGGTGGAACGGCGCCGCCGGCGGGTCGTGATCAGGACCTCCTGGAGGTCGCGCAGGGGGGCGCCGTCGTCGTCGACGTGGTGCCGGACCCACTCGCCGGAGGAGCTCAGCCACCACGACGAGGTGCCGTCGTCGAAGGCCAGGTCGAGCAGCCGCTCCACCTCGTCGATCTGGGCCTGGCCGGGCAGTGCCACCAGGGCCTCGACGCGGCGGTCCAGGTTGCGGTGCATGAGGTCGGCCGACCCGATCCACGCCGACGGGGTGCCGCCGTTCTCGAACCAGAACACCCGGCTGTGCTCCAGGAACCGCCCGAGGATGGATCGCACCCGGATGTTCTCCGACAGTCCGGGGACCCCGGGCCGCACCGAGCAGATGCCGCGCGTGAGCAGGTCGACGGGGACACCGGCGTTGGAGGCCCGGTAGAGCTCGTCGATCACGGCCTCGTCGACGATGGAGTTCGCCTTGATGCGGATGCGCGCGGGACGCCCGGCGAGCTGGTTCTCGATCTCCGTGCGGATCTTCTCCAGCAGCCCCTGACGCACGCCGTCCGGCGCGACCATCAGGTTCTCGTAGGAGGCGTTGCGCGAGAAGCCCGACAGGTTGTTGAACAGGTGCGCGACGTCCTCGCCGATGCCCTCGTGCGCGGTCAGCAGCCCGTAGTCCTCGTACATCCGCGCGGTCTTCGGGTTGTAGTTGCCGGTCCCGATGTGCACGTAGCGCCGGATCCCCTCTGGCTCGTCGCGCACCACCATCGCCAGCTTGCAGTGCGTCTTCAGGCCCACCTGCCCGTAGACGACGTGGCAGCCCGCGTGCTCGAGCTTGCGGGCCCAGCGGATGTTCGCCTGCTCGTCGAAGCGCGCCTTCAGCTCGACCAGCACCAGCACCTGCTTGCCGGCCTCGGCCGCGTCGATCAGCGCCTCGATGATCGGGGAGTCACCGGAGGTGCGGTACAGCGTCTGCTTGATCGCCAGCACGTGCGGGTCGTCCGCGGCCTGCTCGATGAACCGCTGCACGGACGTGGAGAACGAGTCGTACGGGTGGTGCAGCAGTACGTCGGAGCGGCGGACCGCCTTGAACACGTCGACCGGCGAGGCCGACTCCACCTCGGCGAGCTGGTGATGCGTCGAGGGCACGAACGCCGGGTACTTCAGCTCCGCCCGGTCGAGGTCGGCGATGTCGTGCAGACCGGTCAGGTCGAGCGGACCGGGCAGCCGGACCACCTCCCCGGCGGAGACGCCGAGCTCGGAGACCAGCAGCTCGAGGATGTGGTCGTCCATCGACTCCTCGACCTCGAGCCGCACAGAGGGACCGAACCGGCGCCGCAGCAGCTCCTTCTCCAGGGCCGCGAGCAGGTTCTCGGCGTCGTCCTCCTCGACCTCCAGGTCCTCGTTGCGGGTGACCCGGAAGGTGTGCACGCCCAGCACCTCCATGCCGGGGAACAGCCGCTTCATGTGGTCGGCGATGACGTCCTCGAGCGGCACGAACCGCTGGTCCCCGACCGGCACGAACCGCGAGAAGATCGGCGGCACCTTCACGCGGGCGAAGTGCTCCTTGTTCGTCTTCGGGTTGCGCACCAGCACCGCGAGGTTGAGGGAGAGCCCGGAGATGTAGGGGAACGGGTGCGCCGGGTCGACCGCCAGCGGCGTGAGCACCGGGAACACCCGGTTCTTGAACAGCCGCTTGCACTGCTTCTGCTCCTCGGCGCTCAGGTCGTGCCAGCGCAGCAGCTCGATGTCCTCCTTGGCCAGGGCCGGGATGATCTCCTCGCGGAACAGCCGGGCCTGCCGCGCCATCAGCGCCGAGGTGGTGGACCAGATCTGCTCGAGCACCTCGCGCGGGAGCAGCCCCGAGGCCGCCGGCACCGCGACGCCCGCGGCGATCCGGCGCTTGAGGCCGGCGACCCGGACCATGAAGAACTCGTCGAGGTTCGAGGCGAAGATGGCCAGGAAGCGCACCCGCTCCAGCAACGGCAGCGCCGGGTCCTCGGCCAGCTCGAGCACCCGGGTGTTGAACCGCAGCCAGGACAGCTCGCGGTCCAGGAACCGGTCGCCCTGGAGGTCGGAGGAGGCCGCCGCGTCGTAGGGCGGCTCGATGTCGAACGGCTCCGACGGCACCGCGCGCAGGTCGGTGGGACCGTCCTGCGCGGGACCACCGACGTGGGTGGCGAGCGGGCTGCCGGAGGCGGATTCGACTGTCATGGCGTCCATCGTGGCACCACCTGGTGAACCCGGGGTAGCGATCGGTCCGGCCCCCGGTACGTTGCTGCGATGACGCGTTGGACCTCCCGGCTCGAGACGGTGGCGTTCCGGGCCGCGATGGGGCTGCCCCCGTCCGTCGTACGACGGCTCGCGGGGCGGCGGCTGATCCTCGACGGGCAGGTGCTGGACCCGGAGACCCAGTGGATGCTGCGGCTGGAGAAGCTGGCCAAGGAGCCGCCGATCGCGTCGCTGCCGATCCCGCAGGGGCGGGAGGCGATGCGACGCCAGACGGCAATGGTCGGTGGCCGCCAGCGGGTCGGGCGGACCGAGGACCTGGAGGTCCCCACGCCGGCCGGACCGGTGCGGGCCCGGCTCTACACGCCGGCAGCGGTCGTGGACGGCACCACCAGCGGCCTGCTCGTCTTCCTGCACGGCGGCGGGATGGTCTACGGCGACCTGGACACCCACGACGGACCGTGCCGGCTGCTGGCCGAGCGGGCCGGGGTCCGGGTGCTCGCGCTCGACTACCGGCTCGCGCCCGAGCACCGCTACCCGGCGGCTGTCGACGACTGCTGGGCCGGCTACCAGTGGGCGCTCGAGCACGCCGAGGAGCTGGCGGTCGACCCGGACCGGGTGGCCGTCGGCGGTGACTCGGCCGGCGGGTACCTCTCCGCCGTGGTCGCGATCCGCGCGGCCAACGCCGGCGTCCCGTGTGCGTTC
>DASTGV010000364.1:0-14379 GCA_035718765.1 Nocardioidaceae bacterium | reverse complement strand
CGACACCTCCAACTACGGCACCGACGACGGCCCGGGCGAGCGCAAGGCGGCCGAGCACGTCGCCGCGCTCCTCGACGAGGTGGGCATCGAGGCCGAGCTGTTCGAGGGTGTCGCCGGGCGCACGAACGTCGTCGCCCGCTGGGGCACCGGCGACGCGGACCCGCTGCTGCTGCACGGGCACCTGGACGTCGTACCCGCCGAGGCCGACGACTGGGCCGTCCACCCCTTCTCGGGCGAGATCCAGGACGGGTACCTCTGGGGCCGCGGCGCGGTCGACATGAAGGACTTCGACGCGATGCTGCTGTCGGTCGTGCGGGCTCGTGCTCGCGCCGGCGCCGAGCCGTCGCGGCCGACGGTGCTGTGCTTCACCGCCGACGAGGAGGCCGGTGGCCACCAGGGTGCCGAGCAGATCGTGAAGCAGCGGCCGGACCTGCTCGAGGGGTGCACCGAGGCGATCGGCGAGGTCGGCGGGTTCAGCGCGACCATCCGGGGACGCCGGGTCTACCTCGTCGAGGCCGCCGAGAAGGGCATGGCCTGGATGCGGCTGACCGCACGGGGCAACGCCGGGCACGGGTCGATGCGGCACCCGGACAACGCGGTGACGGCGCTCAGCGCCGCGGTGGCCCGGATCGGGGCCCACGAGTGGCCGGTGCGGCTGACCCCGTCGATGAAGGTGCTGCTCGGCTCCGTCGGCGAGCTGGCCGGCGTCGAGGCGACGCCGGAGAACGCCGAGGACCTGGTGCAGGAGTTCGGGCCGGCCGCCCGGATGCTCGGCGCGGTCATCAGGCACACGACGAACCCGACCATGCTGGAGGCCGGCTACAAGGTGAACGTCGTGCCCGGCGAGGCGACGGCGCACGTCGACGGCCGCTTCCTGCCCGGCTTCGAGGACGAGTTCTTCGACACCCTCGCCGAGCTCGTGGGCGACGACATCTCCGTCGACTACGTCAGCCGGCAGACCGGCCTGGAGACGACCTTCGACGGCCACCTCGTCGACGCGATGACCCGGTCGCTGCTGGCCGAGGACCCCGACGCGCTCGTCGCGCCGTACCTCATGTCCGGCGGCACCGACGCCAAGCACTGGGACAAGCTCGGGATCCGGTGCTTCGGCTTCGCGCCGCTGCGGCTGCCCGCCGACCTGGACTTCACAGCCCTGTTCCACGGCGTCGACGAGCGGGTGCCGACCGACGCGCTGGAGTTCGGGGCGCGGGTCTTCGACCGGTTCCTCGACCAGGCCTGACCGGCCTCAGACGTAGTACGTCGACCGCTGCCGGATGATCTTGCGGCGGAGCACGACCCGGCGGGTGCCGTCGGGGGAGAGGCGGAGCCGGTCGAGCTCCCAGCCGCCGTGCTCGGCCCGGTCGACGAGCATCCGGGTCACCGAGCTGCGGGACAGCTCGCGGGAGATGGTGAGCCGCTCGAACTCGTACTCCACGCCGGGGCTCAACGCGCGTCGCTGGGCCGAGGTGTGGATCTGCGGCGTGCGAGTCATGCCAGCCATGGTGGCACGGGGCACCCACCGCGTCCCGGGAAGCGTTTCACTCCGCGGGCGCGTCGCCGCCGGACACGTCGTCCAGCGCCGCCACGATCTGCGGCGGCAGCTCGCACTCCTCCACGGGCAAGGACCCCCGCAGCTGGGCCGCGGTCCGGGCACCGACGATCGGGGCGGTGACCCCGGGACGGTCGCGCACCCAGGTCAGCGCGACCTCGAGCGGGGACCAGTCGAGGCCCTCGGCGGCCCGCGCGACGGCCTCGACGATGCGGGCCGGCCGCTCGGCGAGGTAGGTGCCGACGAAGCTCGAGAAGTGCGGGGAGGCCGCGCGGGAGTCCGCGGGCGTGCCGCGGCGGTACTTGCCGGTGAGCACGCCGCGGCCGAGCGGCGACCACGGCAGCACCCCGAGCCCGAGCGCCTCCGCGGCCGGGAGCACCTCGGCCTCCACCCGGCGGTTGACCAGGGAGTACTCCACCTGGGTCGACGCCAGGGGCGCGCGGCCGGGCACCGCCCGCTGCCAGGTCGCCGCCTGCGCCGACTGCCAGCCGCTGTAGTTGGAGATGCCGACGTACGCCGCACGGCCGCTCGCCACCGCGTAGTCCAGCGCCGACAGGGTCTCCTCCAGCGGCGCGTCGTCGACCCACGTGTGCACCTGCCACAGGTCCACGTGGTCCACGCCGAGCCGCTTCAGCGAGGCGTCGAGGGTGCGGAGCAGGTAGCCGCGCGACGCGTTCGTCTCCCGGGCCCCGCTGCGCCGGCTGATCCCGGCCTTCGTCGCGATGACCAGGTCGTCGCGGTGCACGACGTCGCCGATCAGCGACCCGATCAGCTCCTCGGACGCCCCCTCGCCGTAGCCTGCGGCGGTGTCGACCAGGTTCCCGCCGGCCTCGGTGAACGCCACCAGCTGGTCGCGGGCCTCGTGCTCGTCCGTGTCCCGGCCCCAGGTGAGCGTGCCGAGCCCGAGCCGGGACACCTTGAGGCCGGTGCGACCCAGGTAGCGCTGCTGCATGGGTCAACGCTATCCAGCCATCGGCGTGTCGGCCCCCACGCCTCGCCGTACGACGGCCGGGGTGACCGCGCGTTGCCTGCGTCACAGGGTCAGGACCAACGGGGCGGAAGGGCGTGCCGTCATCTCCCGGTCATGTGGACGTGCGTAGGGTGTTGCCGCCCCTTAGACCGCACGAGCAGGAAGCGCAGATGGACTACTTCCAGGCAGTCGTCCTCGGGATCGTCGAGGGGCTCACCGAGTTCCTCCCCGTGTCGAGCACCGGTCACCTGACCATCGCCGAGCAGCTGCTCGGCCTCCAGGTCGACGACCCGGCCGTCACGGCCTACACCGCCGTCATCCAGATGGGTGCGATCCTCGCGGCCGTCCTCTACTTCTGGGCCGACATCTGGCGGATCGCCAAGGCGTGGACCACCGGCCTGGTGAAGCCGGAGCTGCGGGGGACGTTCGACCACCGGATGGGCTGGTACGTCATCATCGGCACCATCCCGATCGGCGTCGTCGGGTTCCTGGCCAAGGACCTGATCACCGGCCCGCTGCGGTCGCTGTGGGTGGTCGCGTTCGCGCTGATCCTGTGGAGCGGCGTGATGCTGTTCGCCGAGAAGCGGGCCCGGCAGACCCGCGAGGAGAAGGACCTCACGATGCGGGACGCGATCGTGGTGGGCCTGGTCCAGTGCATCGCGCTGGTGCCGGGGGTCTCCCGCTCGGGAGCGACGATCTCGGCGGGACTGCTCCAGGGGCTCGACCGGGTCTCCGCCACCCGGCTCTCGTTCTTCCTGTCCATCCCGGCGCTCCTGGCGGCCGGGCTCTACGAGCTCAAGGACGCGCTGTCCGGGGACATCGGCATCGGCCAGACGGTCGTCGGCACCATCGTCAGCTTCGTGGTCGCGTACGCGTCCATCGCCTGGCTGCTGCGCTTCGTCGCCGGCCACTCGATCGGCAAGTTCGTGCCGTACCGCGTCGGCCTCGGCCTGCTGCTGATCGTCGCGCTCTCCGCCGGCTGGATCACCGCGACCTGACCCGTGGCCCCGGGGCGGCTAGAGCCAGCCGGACTTCTTGAACAGGCGGTACAGCACGACGCTCGCGACCAGCATGAGCCCGAGCGCGTAGAAGTAGCCGTAGTGCCAGTGCAGCTCCGGGATGCGGTCGAAGTTCATGCCGTAGACACCCGCGACCAGGGTGCCGACCGCGGCGATCGCGACCCAGGCGGAGATCTTCCGCATGTCCTCGTTCTGCTGGACGCTGATCCGTGCCAGGTGCGCGTCGAAGGCCGTGGACAGCAGGCTGTCGAGGGTCTCGATGGACTCCGAGACCCGGAGGAGGTGGTCGGTGACGTCTCGGAAGAACGGTGACGCCTCTTGCGAGATGAAGGCCACCGACCCGGTCGCGAACCGCTTCATCGGCTCGCGCAGCGGGTTGACGGCGCGGCGTACCTCGGCCAGCTCGCGCTTGAGGATGTAGATGCGCCGGGAGTCCTGGGTGCGGGTGGGGGAGAACACGGACTCCTCGACCTCGTCGACGTCCACCTCCAGCGCGGTCGCCACGGCCTCGTAGCTGTCGACGACCGTGTCGCAGATCGCGTAGACGACCGCGGACGGTCCGTGCCCCAGGACGCCGGCCTGCTTCTCCAGGCCGAGCCGGGCGCTGTGCAGCTCGCCGCCCTCGCCGTGCCGGACGCTGACCACGTAGTTGCGGCCCACGAACAGGTTGACCTCACCGGTCTCGACGGCGTCGTGCTCGTCGACGTACCAGAGCGTCTTGAGGACGAGGAAGAGCCCTTCCTCGTAGCGTTCGAGCTTGGGTCGCTGGTGCGCCTTGAGCGCGTCCTCGACCGCCAGCGGGTGCAGCGAGAAGACCTCCGCGACCCGGTTGAGCTCGTCCTCGTCGGGCTGGTGCATGCCGACCCACACGAAGTCCTCGGCACCGGAGGCCTCGTCACGGATCCGGCCGAGGTCCTCCTTGGTGCAGTCGACCGCGACGCGGACACCGGCGCGGTAGAGGGCGCTGTCGACGATCATGCGGTCAGGGTACGTGTCCTAGGCTCCGCTCCATGGCAACGATGGTCCTGGCGCGACACGGGCGCACGACCGCGAACACCGGCGGGGTGCTGGCCGGTCGGAGCAAGGGCGTGCACCTCGACGAGCTCGGCGCCGAGCAGGCCAGGGCCGCGGGGGAGCGGCTGGCGGGCCTGCCGCTCGCGGCCGTCGTGACCAGCCCGCTCGAGCGGTGCCGCGAGACGGCGCGGGCGATCGCCAAGGCGCAGGCGGCGTCGACGAAGGTGGCCGGCGAACGAGGGCTGCTGGAGTGCGACTACGGCTCGTGGACCGGGCGCGAGCTGAAGACGCTCGCCAAGGAGCCGATGTGGAAGACGGTGCAGGCGCACCCGTCCGCGGCGGTCTTCCCCGACGGCGAGTCGATGGCCGACATGTCCGCGCGGGCGGTCGCCGCCGCCCGGCGCTGGGACGCCCGGGTCGAGGCCGAGCACGGCGCCGACGCCGTGTGGGTCGCGGTCAGCCACGGTGACGTGATCAAGGCGATCCTGGCCGACGCCCTCGGCATCCACCTCGACGCGTTCCAGCGGATCACCGTCGACCCGGCCTCGCTGTCGGTGGTGCGCTACACACCGCTGCGCCCGTTCGTGATGAGCATGAACACGTCCGCGGGGGACCTCTCGCACCTCAAGCCCCCGGCCCGCAAGCGGTCCCGCAGCCGCGCCCGCACCAGCGACGCCACCGTCGGCGGGGGCGCTGGTCCGACCCTCTAGGTTGGTGCCATGGCATCGGTGATCCACAGCTTCGACCCCCCGGAGCGCTTCGTCGCGGGCACGGTGGGCCCGCCGGGGCAGCGCACCTTCTTCCTGCAGGCGCGCACCGGCGCCCGGGTCACCAGCGTGGCTCTCGAGAAGCAGCAGGTCTCGGTGCTGGCCGAGCGCATCGACGAGCTCCTCGACGAGCTGATCTCCTCCACCGACTCCAGCGCACCGATCCCCGCCCTGCCGCCGGTGGCCCTCGAGGACAACGGACCGCTCGAGCAGCCCATCGTCGAGGAGTTCCGGGCCGGCACCATGACGCTCTCCTGGGACTCCGACGACGAGCGCATCGTCGTCGAGGTGTTCCCGTTCAACGAGGCCGCCGTGGTCGAGCCCGGCACCCCCGAGGAGGAGATCGAGGAGCCGGAGCCCGACGAGGTGCTCGTGGTGCGGATGCCGGCCGGGCTGGCGCGCGCGTTCAGCAAGCGCGCCCAGGCCGTGGTCGGCGCCGGTCGCGAGCCGTGCCCGTTCTGCGGCGGGCCGATGGACCCGACCGGGCACCTCTGCCCGCGCGCCAACGGGTTCCGGCGCACGACCGCCGAGCCCGAGGCCTGAGACCGGACGCCGAGCGCCCCACCAGAGCGAGCCATGAGCACGGACGAGCACGCGTTGCTGACCCGCGGCGAGATCGAGGTCCAGGGCCGGATCATGCCCGCCTCGAACGCCACCTTCTTCGGCACCGCGACCCTCGAGGGCACCACCATCGAGTGCGTCTACAAGCCCGTCGCCGGCGAGCGCCCGCTGTGGGACTTCCCCGACGGCACCCTGGCGCGACGGGAGGTGGCGGCGTACGTCGTCTCCGAGGCCTTGGGCTGGGACGTGGTGCCGCCGACCGTGCTCCGCGGCGACGCGCCCGCCGGGCTCGGGATGGTGCAGGCCTGGCGCGAGCCGGACGCCGGGCAGGACGCGGTGGACCTGGTCCCGGCCGGCGGCACGCCCGAGGGGTACCTCCACGTGCTCGACGCCTACGACGGCCAGGACCGGCCGGTGTCCCTGGTGCACGAGGACTCCGACCCGCTGCGCCGGATGGCCGTCTTCGACATCGTCGTCAACAACGCCGACCGCAAGGGCGGCCACGTGCTCCCGATGCCCGACGGCCACCGCTTCGGGGTCGACCACGGGGTGTCCTTCCACGTGGACGACAAGCTGCGCACCGTGCTGTGGGGCTGGGCCCGCGAGCCGCTCGACCCGGAGGACGCGGCCGGCCTGCGCTCTCTGCTCGAGCAGCTCGGCACGGCCACCAGCGAGCTCGTCGCCGCGCTGACCGAGCTGCTGGCCGGGGACGAGCTGGCGGCCACGGTCGCCCGCTGCGAGCTGCTGCTGCGCCGCGACGTCATGCCGATGCCCTCGGGGGGACGCCCCTCCATCCCGTGGCCGGCCTTCTGAGGGAGCCCCGTTAGGCTTCCCGCATGCGAGCGTGGACCAGCCCTGACGTGCCCGCGGTCGACCTCGGGACGGCGGAGCCGGTCCGGATCCACGACACCGCGTCGGGCGAGGTCCGCCCGTGCGACCCCGACGGCCCGGCGCGCATGTACGTGTGCGGCATCACGCCGTACGACGCCACCCACCTCGGCCACGCGGCCACGATGATCGCCTTCGACCTGGTGAACCGGGCCTGGCGCGACGCCGGTCACCCGGTGCGCTACGTCCAGAACGTCACCGACGTCGACGACCCGCTGCTCGAGCGGGCGAACGCCACCGGCGTCGACTGGGTGGAGCTGGCCGAGCGGGAGACCGACCTGTTCCGCACCGACATGGAGGCGCTGCGGGTGCTCGCGCCCGACCACTACGTCGGCGCGGTCGAGTCGATCCCGCTGATCACCGAGATGATCCAGCAGCTGCGCGACCGGGGCGTGGTCTACGAGGTCGACGGCGACCTGTACTTCTCGGTGCACTCCGACCCCCGCTTCGGGTCGGTCTCGAACTTCACCGAGGACGAGATGCTGGCGGTGTTCGCCGACCGCGGCGGCGACCCGGACCGCCCGGGCAAGAAGGACCCCTTCGACTGCCTGCTCTGGCAGCTCGAGCGCCCGGGCGAGCCGGCCTGGGACTCGGTCCACGGGCGGGGCCGTCCCGGCTGGCACGTCGAGTGCTCGGCGATCGCGCTGCACCACCTCGGCGAGAGCTTCGACGTCCAGGGCGGCGGCAGCGACCTGGTCTTCCCGCACCACGAGATGAGCGCCTCGGAGGCGCAGGCCGCCTTCGACGGGCTGACCTTCGCGCGCAGCTACGTGCACGCCGGCATGGTCGGCTACGAGGGCGAGAAGATGTCGAAGTCCAAGGGCAACCTCGTCCTCGTCTCCCGGCTGCGGGAGGCCGGGGTCGACCCGATGGCGATCCGGGTGGCCCTGCTCGCCCACCACTACCGCACCGACTGGGAGTGGACCGACGCCGACCTGGCGACGGCCGAGGAGCGCCTCGCCCGCTGGCGTACGGCGGTCCCGTCGGCCTCGCGCGCCCAGGCGGAGGACCTGGTGCACGCGGTGCGGGCCGCCCTGTCCGATGACCTCGACGCCCCCGCCGCGCTCGCGGCCGTGGACGCGTGGGCCGCGGGGGAGCCCGGGGACGGGTCCGGGGCGGACCTGGTCCGCGCCCTGCTGGACGCCCGCCTGGGCGTCATCCTGTGAGCACCCGCTGACCGGGGTCAGCCGTCGTCGGTCTCCCGGCGCTTGAGGTAGCGCTCGAACTCCCGGGCGATCGCCTCTCCGGAGGCCTCGGGCAGGTCCGCGGTGTCCCGCGTCTCCTCGAGGGCGCGCACGTAGTCGCCGATCTCCTCGTCCTCCTCGGCGAGCTCGTCGACGCCGCGCTCCCAGGCGCGCGCCTCCTCGGGGAGGTCGGCCAGCGGGATGCTCAGCTCCAGCAGGTCCTCGAGCTGGCCGAGCAGCGCCAGGGTCGCCTTCGGGCAGGGCGGCTGGGCGACGTAGTGCGGCACCGCCGCCCAGAACGACACCGCAGGGATGTCCGCGAGCGTGCAGGCGTCCTGGAACACCCCGACGATCCCGGTCGGTCCCTCGTAGTTCGACTGCTCCATCTTGAGCCGGTCGGCGATCTCGGGCTCGCTGGCCGTGCCGGAGACCGGGATCGGGCGGGTGTGGGGGGTGTCGGCGAGCAGCGCGCCCAGCGTCACCACCAGCTCGGCGCCCAGCTCCTCCGAGGCCGCGAGCAGCTCGGCGCAGAACTGGCGCCAGCGCATGTTCGGCTCGATGCCGCGCAGCAGGATCACGTCGCGCAGGGCGCCGGGCGGCGAGCAGACCGACAGCTGGGTCGACGGCCAGGTGATCCGGCGCATCCCGCTGTCGTCGGTGCCGACGGCCGGCCGGTTCACCTGGAAGTCGTAGAAGTCCTCCGGGTCTACGGCGGCGACCAGCCGAGCGTTCCAGACGTGGGCGAGGTGGTCCACGACCGACGAGGCGGCGTCGGCGGCGTCGTTCCAGCCCTCGAAGGCCGCGATGAGGACAGGTGACCTCAGCGGCGGCACGTCCTCGATCTCGATCACCGTCCCAGCGTAGTGCGCGCGGCCCCCGGCGGGGGTCAGGAACGTCCACCGCACGGCGAGCCTGTCGGCGCCACGCGGGCACCTGACAGAATGTGGACGCCGGAGGCCCACCGGAATCCCGCAGGGGGCCGCGGCGTTTGCGCACTGACCTGGCCGCGGCCGCCACGAGCGGCCCCGACGACGAGGACGCTGAGAGCCACGTGACAGACCCGCAGATCCGCCCCGACGCCACCGAGGAGCTCACCGCTGCCCTGCGGGAGCGGATCCTGGTCATGGACGGCGCGATGGGCACCATGATCCAGCGGCACGGGCTCTCGGAGGAGGACTACCGCGGCGAGCGGTTCCGGGACTGGCCGCAGGACATCCGCGGCAACTCCGACCTGCTCAGCCTGAGCGCACCGGACGTGATCCGGGCGATCCACCGCGAGTACCTCCAGGCCGGCGCCGACCTGGTCGAGACCAACACGTTCAGCGCGCAGCGGATCTCCCAGGCCGACTACGGCATGGAGGACCTCGCCTACGAGATGAACTACACGTCCGCCCGGCTGGCCCGCGAGGCCTGCGACGCGATGACGGCGGAGACGCCCGACAAGCCGCGTTGGGTGATCGGCGCGCTCGGCCCGACGAACACCACGGCCTCCATCTCGCCCGACGTCAACGACCCGGGCAAGCGGAACATCACCTACGACCGGCTCGTCGAGGCCTACCTGGAGCAGGCGCGCGGCCTGGTCGACGGCGGCGCGGACCTGCTGCTCGTCGAGACCATCTTCGACACGCTGAACGCCAAGGCCGCCATCTTCGCGCTCGAGACGCTGTTCGAGGAGCACGGCCGCCGCTGGCCGGTGATCATCTCCGGCACGATCACCGACGCCTCCGGCCGCACGCTGTCCGGCCAGGTCACCGAGGCGTTCTGGAACTCCGTGCGCCACGCCCGGCCGCTGGCCGTCGGGCTCAACTGCGCCCTCGGCGCCGCCGAGATGCGGCCCTACGTCGCCGAGCTGTCCCGGGTCGCGGACACCTTCGTCTCCTGCTACCCCAACGCGGGCCTTCCCAACGAGTTCGGCGAGTACGACGAGGCGCCCGACCAGACCGCCGGCGTGCTCGAGGAGTTCGCGAGCAGCGGGCTGGTGAACCTCCTCGGCGGCTGCTGCGGCACCACGCCGGAGCACATCTCCGCGATCGCCGCTGCCGCCGACGGCCAGAAGCCCCGGGAGACGCCGACCGTCGAGCGGGCCCTGCGACTGGCCGGCCTGGAGCCGGTCACGGTGACCGAGGAGTCCCTGTTCCTCAACGTGGGGGAGCGCACGAACATCACCGGGTCGGCCCGGTTCCGCCGGCTGATCAAGGAGGGCGACTACGCCACGGCGCTGTCCGTCGCCCGGCAGCAGGTCGAGGCCGGCGCGCAGGTGATCGACGTCAACATGGACGAGGGCATGATCGACGGCGTCGAGGCGATGGACCGCTTCGTCAAGCTGCTGGCCAGCGAGCCCGACATCTCGCGGGTACCGCTGATGGTCGACTCCTCCAAGTTCGAGGTCATCGAGGCCGGCCTGAAGTGCGTGCAGGGCAAGCCCATCGTCAACTCCATCTCGATGAAGGAGGGCGAGGACAAGTTCCGCGAGCAGGCCCGGCTGTGCCGGAAGTACGGCGCCGCGGTCGTCGTGATGGCCTTCGACGAGGACGGCCAGGCGGACAACCTGGAGCGCCGCAAGGCGATCTGCCAGCGGGCCTACGACATCCTGGTCGACGAGGTCGGCTTCCCCGCCGAGGACATCGTCTTCGACCCGAACATCTTCGCGGTGGCGACCGGCATCGAGGAGCACGCCAACTACGGCGTCGACTTCATCGAGGCCACCCGCTGGATCAAGCAGCACCTGCCCGGGGCGCTCGTGTCCGGCGGCGTCTCGAACGTGTCGTTCTCGTTCCGGGGCAACAACCCGGTCCGCGAGGCCATCCACTCCGTGTTCCTGTACCACGCGATCCACGCCGGCATGGACATGGGCATCGTCAACGCCGGCGCCCTCGTCGTCTACGACGAGATCGACCCCGAGCTGCGCGAGCGGATCGAGGACGTGGTGCTCAACCGCCGCGAGGACTCCACCGAGCGGCTGCTCGAGATCGCCCCCGACTTCGCCGGCAACGGCGAGCAGCAGGAGGCGGCGACCGAGGAGTGGCGGTCCCTGCCGGTCGCCGAGCGGATCACGCACGCGCTGGTGAAGGGCATCGACGACTACGCCGAGTCGGACACCGAGGAGCTGCGGGCTGAGATCGCCGAGCGGGGCGGGCGGCCCATCGAGGTCATCGAGGGTCCGCTGATGGACGGCATGAACGTCGTCGGCGACCTCTTCGGCTCCGGCCGGATGTTCCTGCCCCAGGTGGTGAAGTCCGCGCGGGTGATGAAGAAGGCGGTGGCCTACCTCATCCCGTTCATCGAGGCCGAGAAGAAGCCCGGTGACGTGGAGGAGAAGAAGGGCACGATCGTGATGGCCACGGTCAAGGGCGACGTCCACGACATCGGCAAGAACATCGTCGGCGTCGTCCTCCAGTGCAACAACTACGAGGTGATCGACCTCGGCGTGATGGTGCCGGCGCAGAAGATCATCGACACCGCGCGGGAGGTGGACGCCGACCTGATCGGGCTGTCCGGGCTGATCACCCCGTCCCTGGACGAGATGGTCAACTTCGCGACCGAGATGGAGCGGCAGGGCTTCGAGGTCCCGCTGCTCGTCGGCGGCGCGACCACCTCCCGGGCGCACACGGCGGTCAAGGTCGACCCGAAGTACCACGGCCCCGTGGTCTGGGTGAAGGACGCGTCGCGCTCGGTCCCCGTCGCGTCCTCGCTGCTGTCCAAGGAGCGCCGCGGGAAGCTCCTCGAGGAGGTCACCGCCGACTACGACTCGATCCGCGAGCGGCACGCCGCCAAGCACAACGACCGGGTCATCCTCCCGATCGAGACGGCCCGCGAGCGGCGCACGCCGGTCGAGTGGGGCGGCTACGTGCCACCGCGGCCACGCGTCGAGCCGGGCGTCACGGTCCTGGAGGGCTACCCGCTCGCCGAGCTGCGCGAGTACATCGACTGGCAGCCGTTCTTCAACGCCTGGGAGATGAAGGGCCGGTTCCCCGACATCCTCAACAACCCCGGCACCGGGGAGGCGGCCCGCCGCCTGTACGACGATGCCCAGGCCATGCTCGACCGGGTCATCGAGGAGGGCTGGCTCGAGGCCAGGGCGGCCTTCGGGCTGTTCCCGGCCAACGCCGTCGGCGACGACATCGAGGTCTACGGCTCCGAGGACCGCGACGAGGTGCTGACCACGCTGTACAACCTGCGCCAGCAGGGCGAGCACCGCGAGGGGGTGCCGAACCGCTCCATGGGCGACTACGTCGCGCCCAAGGGCACCGGTCTCGAGGACTGGGTGGGCGCGTTCGCGGTCACCGCCGGCCTGGGCAGCGAGGCGAAGGTGGCGGAGTTCAAGGAGGCGCTCGACGACTACTCCGCGATCCTGCTCGAGTCGCTGGCGGACCGGCTGGCCGAGGCGTTCGCGGAGCGGCTGCACGAGCGGGTGCGCACCGAGTTCTGGGGCTACGCCGAGGGCGAGGACCTGGACAACGAGGCCCTCATCAAGGAGCGGTACGACGGGATCCGGCCCGCCCCGGGCTACCCCGCCTGTCCCGACCACACCGAGAAGGCCACCCTGTGGAGCCTGCTCGACGTCGAGAAGAACACCGGGATCACGCTCACGTCGAGCATGGCGATGTGGCCGGGTGCCTCGGTGAGCGGCTTCTACTTCTCGCACCCCCAGTCGCAGTACTTCGTGGTCGGCCGGATCGGCAAGGACCAGGTCGAGGACTACGCGGCCCGCAAGGGGATGACGCTGGCCGAGGCGGAGCGCTGGCTCTCGCCGAACCTCGGCTACGAACCCGAGGACTGAGCGGTGGGCGCCGCACCGGCCGCGGTGCTGTGGGACATGGACGGCACGCTGGTCGACACCGAGCCGTACTGGATCGAGTCCGAGTTCGAGATGATCGAGCAGCACGGCGGCACGTGGAGCCGCGAGCACGCCATGAACCTCGTCGGCAACGACCTGCTCGAGTCCGGCCGCTACATCAGCGAGCACGCCGGCATCGACCTCGAGCCCGCCGTGATCGTCGAGGAGCTGCTCGACCGGGTGGGGCGACGGGTCGCCGACGAGGTGCCGTGGCGACCCGGTGCCCGCGAGCTGCTGCAGGACCTGCGCGACAGCGGCATCCGCTGCGCCCTGGTCACCATGTCCTACCGGCGCTTCGTCGCCCCGATCCTGGACAGCCTGCCTCCGGACACGTTCGAGGTCGTCGTCACCGGCGACTCGGTGACCCAGGGCAAGCCGCACCCCGAGCCGTACGCGAAGGCCGCCGCGATCCTCGGTGTCGACCCCGAGCACACCGTCGCCATCGAGGACTCGAACACCGGGGCCCGCTCCGCGGAGGCGGCCGGCTGCACGGTCCTCGTGGTGCAGAACCACGTCCCGGTGCTGGCGGGGGAGCGACGCGTCTTCGCGGACACCCTGGCCGGGATGACCCTGGCCGACCTGCCGCTGACCGGCTGGTCCGGCGACGGGCAACAAGCGGGGTCCTAGGTCCTAGCACCATCGGACACTGGCCGGTCGCCCGCGACCGGCACCACGCTGGAGCCTCCACCAGCCCAGGAGGCAGCCATGTTCGTCCCCGCCGTCCGCGGCATCGCAGGTGCCGCCGTCGCGACCGCCGTGCTCTCGCTCGCCGCGCCTCCGGCGCTCGCCCACAACGGTGACGACCGGGTGCGGCGCGGCTCCTGCAGCGGCGCCACGGACTGGAAGGTGAAGGTGGGTCCCGAGGACGGCCGCCTCGAGGTCGAGGGCGAGGTCGACAGCTCCCGCAGCGGCCAGACCTGGCGGTGGCGGCTCATGCACAACGGGTCCCTGTCCGCGAGCGGTGTGCGCACCACCGGCGGCCGCAGCGGCTCCTTCGAGGTCCGCCGGTCCACGGTGAACAGCCGCGGCACCGACTCCTTCGTGTTCCGGGCCCGCAACACGCGCAGCGGCGAGCTGTGCGTCGGAACCGTGAACCACTGAGCCGTCCCGACGCCATACTTGCTCCTTCAACGGCGTCGAGGGGGTGGAGTGCGCTACGCGAAGAGCCCGGTGGTGCAGTTCCTGGCGGCCGGCCTGCTCGTCCTCGTCGTCGTGGTCGTCGGCACGCTGCAGCTCAGCAGCCGGGCCGCCGACGCCGAGGCCCTCAACGACGCCCAGACCACCACCGAGCTGCTCGCCCGGTCCGTGGCCGAGCCGGCCATGCCGCGCGGCCTCGCCGCCGGACGCGCCGGCGCCGTGGACCGGTTCGACCGGACGGTCCTGCGCCGGCTGCTGGTCGGGGAGGTGCTCCGCATCAAGATCTGGACCGCGGAGGGTCGCATCGTCTACTCCGACGAGACCCGGCTCATCGGTGACCGCTTCCCGCTCGGCGCCGAGGAGCGCGAGGTGCTCCGGGAGGGCAGCACGGACGCCGAGATCTCGGACCTCAGCCGGCCCGAGAACCGCTTCGAGCGCCCGGGGCGGTCCCTG
>DASTGV010000363.1:0-6831 GCA_035718765.1 Nocardioidaceae bacterium | reverse complement strand
CCCTTGCACGCGAACGGCGCGTCGGCGCGCACCCGCAGCGCCGCGTCGAGCACCGCGGGGCCGTCGGCCGGCAACGAGAAGGTGGAGCGGCGCCCGTCGAGGGTGATGGTGACCTTGGCGCCCTCCCCCTCGGCCGTCTCCACCGGCGCCCGGCGCACCGGGGGGCCGGACTCGACGTGGAACACCTCGGCGTGGATCTGCTTCTTCGGCACGCCCTCCTTGACCAGCAGCTTGCGCAGGTCGGAGACCATCTCGAACGGCCCGCACAGGAACCACTCGTCGACGGTGTCCGGCGGCAGCAGCCCGTCGAGGATCCGGCCCATCCGGTCCGCGTCGAGCCGGCCGGAGAACAGTTCGACCTCCTGTGGCTCACGGGAGAGCACGTGCAGCAGCTGGAAGCGCTCGGGGTAGGTGTCCTTGAGGTCCTCGAGCTCCTCGAGGAACATCACGCTGCTGTGCGTGCGGTTGCCGTAGAGCAGGGTCACCGACGACCGCGGCTCGGCGGCGAGCACGGACGCCACGATCGACAGCACCGGCGTGATCCCCGAGCCGGCCGCGACGCACACGTAGTGCTTGCGGTGCGTCGGGTCCAGCTCGGTGAAGAACCGCCCGCTCGGGGTCATCACGTCGAGCACGTCGCCCGGCCTGAGGACGTCGAGCGCGTGCTCGGAGAACGCCCCGCCCGGCAGCCGCTTCACCGCGACCCGGAGCACCCCGGAGCCGGCCGGCGAGCAGATCGAGTAGTTGCGGCGTACGTCGTCCCCGGCGAGCTCCGTGCGGACGGTGAGGTGCTGGCCGTGGCTGAAGGCGTAGTCCTCGCGCAGGTGCTCGGGCACCTCGAAGGTGATCGCCACGGAGTCGTCGGTGACCGGCTCGATCGAGGCGACCGTCAACGGGTGGAAGACGGAGTGGCTGGCGCTCATCTCAGGTCTCTCAGATCGCCTTGAAGTGGTCGAAGGGCTCGCGGCACGCGTTGCACACCCACAGCGACTTGCAGGCCGTCGAGCCGAAGCGGGACAGCTCGCGGGTGTCGGGCGAGCCGCACTGGGGGCAGCGCACCGACAGCGTCAGCGGCACCGGCCGGTCGCCGCGCGGGGCGGGCGGGACGATGCCGTAGTCGAGCAGCTTCTGCTTCCCGGCGTCGCTCATCCAGTCGGTCGTCCAGGCCGGCGAGAGGGTGAACTCGACGCGCACGTCGTCGCGGCCGGCGTCGTGGAAGGCCGCCAGGACGTCGTCGCGGATCGCGTCCATGGCCGGGCAGCCGGAGTAGGTCGGTGTGATGGTCACCGTGACCCCGTCGTCCGTCTCCTCGACGTCGCGCAGGATGCCGAGGTCGTCGATGGTCAGCACCGGCACCTCGGGGTCGAGCACGGCGGCGGCGATCTCGCGGGCGCTCACCAGGTCGCTCCGGGGTGCGCGCGGGCCAGGCCCTGCATGTCGTCGAGCATCGCGACCAGGTCGTCGGTGTGCTCGCCGCGGCGGCCACCGGTCACGGCGGCCGGCACCCGCGGCACGGTCAGCGTCGCCTCGGCGAGCACCGCGGCGATGCGCCGGTCGAAGGCGTCCCGCAGCGTGGTGGGGTCGACCGCGACCCCCTGCTCCACGAGCGCCGGGTCGACGTACGCGGGGTCGAAGAGCTCCGGGACGTAGGCCCACTCCGCGTCCAGCGCGTCCTGCATGCGGCGGTGCGACTCGTCGGTGCCGTCGCCGAGCCGGAGCACCCACACGGTGGCGTGGTCGCGGTGGTAGTCGACCTCCTTGACCGCCTTCGCGGCGACGGCGGCCAGGGTCTCGTCGGTGGAGTGGCGCAGCCGGTCGTAGAGCTCGCAGAGGTACGTCGAGAGGGCCAGCAGCCGCGCCATCGCCACCCCGAAGTCGCCGCGGGGCCGCTCGACGAGGTGCACGTTGCGGAACTCCCCCGCGTCGCGCAGGTAGGCCAGCTCGTCCTCGGTGCGGGCCGGGTCCTCCAGGGAGCCGGCGTAGGTCAGCAGCGAGCGGGCCTGGCCGAGCAGGTCGAGCGCGATGTTCCCGAGCGCGACGTCCTCCTCGATCTGCGGGGAGGCCGCGATCCACTCGCCCGTGCGCTGCGCCGCGACCAGCGCGTCGTCGGCGAGCGCCAGCGTGTAGTCGATGAGTGCGTAGCGAACGGGGTCCCCGCGGAGTTGTTCGTCGGAGGAGCGGAGCGGGGGAGGCGAAGAACTCCGTGGGGTGTTCATAGGTGCTCCACGCCCTCGGGGATGTCGTAGAAGGTCGGGTGCCGGTAGATCTTGTCGCCGGCCGGGTCGAAGAAGGCGTCCTTCTCCTCCGGGCTCGACGCCGTGATGTCGCCGGCCGCCACGACCCAGAGCGACACGCCCTCCTGCCGGCGGGTGTAGAGGTCGCGCGCGTTGCGCAGCGCCATCTCCGCGTCCGGCGCGTGCAGCGAGCCGACGTGCACGTGCGACAGCCCGCGCCGCGAGCGGACGAACACCTCGAACAGCGGCCAGTCCCGGCGCTCGCTCATGCCACGGCCTCCGTCCGACGGGCGTGCTTGTCGGCGTAGGCGTTGGCGGCCTCCCGGACCCAGGCCCCGTCCTCGTGGGCGGCCCGCCGGTGCGCCATCCGCTCCTTGTTGCAGGGCCCGTTGCCCTTGATCACCTCGAACAGCTCGGTGAAGTCGATCTCCCCGAAGTCGTAGTGGCCGCGCTCCTCGTTCCAGCGCAGGTCGGGGTCCGGCAGCGTCAGTCCGAGCACCTCGGCCTGCGGCACCGTCATGTCCACGAACCGCTGGCGCAGGTCGTCGTTGGAGAACCGCTTGACCCCCCACGCCATCGACTTCTCCGAGTGCGTGGACTCGGCGTCGTGCGGGCCGAACATCATCAGGCTCGGCCACCACCAGCGGTTGACCGCGTCCTGGGCCATCGCGTGCTGCTCGGGGGTGCCGTGGGACAGCGTGTGCAGCGCCTCGAACCCCTGGCGCTGGTGGAACGACTCCTCCTTGCAGACCCGGATCATCGCCCGCGCGTAGGGACCGTAGGAGCACCGGCACAGCGGCACCTGGTTGACGATCGCGGCGCCGTCGACGAGCCAGCCGATCGTGCCGATGTCGGCCCAGGTGAGGGTGGGGTAGTTGAAGATCGAGGAGTACTTCTGCTTCCCGCTGTGCAGCAGGTCGAGCAGGTCGGCCCGGTCCACGCCGAGCGTCTCGGCGGCGGCGTAGAGGTAGAGCCCGTGCCCGGCCTCGTCCTGCACCTTGGCCATCAGGATCGCCTTGCGGCGCAGGCTCGGCGCCCGGCTGATCCAGGCGCCCTCGGGCTGCATGCCGATGATCTCGGAGTGCGCGTGCTGGGCGATCTGCCGGACCAGCGACCTCCGGTAGTCCTCCGGCATGGCGTCCCGCGGCTCGATGCGGCCGTCCTCGCCGACGATGCGCCAGAAGTCCTCGAGCCCCGGCTCGATGTCGGTCGGGGCCGCCGGCCGGGGGGCCTCGGTGTCGGGGAGGAAGTCGTTGCCGTACATGGGCGCCAGCCTACCACCCCGGTATTACACTTTGGGCGCACGCCTGCGGCAGACCTGTCACAAACCCGGCCGGCTGGGAGACTGGCGCCATGACCTCCCACGAGCAGCCCTCGGCCGACGTCTCCGTCCGGGTCGGCTGGGCCGACGACGCGGCCGGGATCGCGGCGGTCCAGGTGCGTGCGTGGCGCGAGGAGTACGCCGACCTGCTGCCCGCCGACGTGCTCGAACTGCTCGACGCCGAGCAGTTCGCCGAGGCCTGGACGGCGTCCCTGTCGGCCCCCAAGGACGCCCGCAACCGGGTCCTGGTGGCGCTGGAGCGCAACACCGTGCGCGGGTTCGCGGTCACCGGCCCGACCTCCGACCCCGACGGCGACCCCGTCGCGGACGGCGAGATCTCCGAGCTCACCGTCGACCCGGGCCAGACCCGGCACGGTCACGGCTCGCGGCTGGTCCAGGCGTGCGCCGACACCCTGCGCGCGGACCGGTTCCGCACCGCCCTGGTGTGGCTGAACGCCACGGACGACGTACGACGGGCGTTCCTGACCGAGGCGGGGTGGGCACCCGACGGTGCGCACCGGGAGCTCGACCTGCACGGCGACGGCTCGGTGCGAGTGAAGCAGGTGCGCCTGCACACGGACCTCACCGAGGGCTGAGAGCCGAGGGCCGAAAAGGGGCACGATGGGGTCTGGCTCACGGCACATTTCCGTCGTACGTTTGCTTTTCGAAGACAAGGGCAACCAAACGCAGACGCCGCACGTCCCTTCTGTGAGGCGTTGACCGTTTCCGACCCGAGGAGGGCTCCGTGCTGGGTCCGCTCCCCCCGCTCTACCGACTCGTCGTCAGCGTGCTCGCCCTCCTCGCGTTCGTCGGGGTCGGGGCCTGGCTGGCGTTCACCCTCCCGGTCGCGGTGCTCGCACCGACGGGCGCGATGATCGGCGCCATGCTCGGTGCGCTGGTGGTCCTCGGGATGCTCCACGAGGACACACCGCCGGAGCGGGCCCGGGCCCGCGCCCGCCGGCACCACTGAGACCGCTTCCCGGCTGGGCGTGACTACCCGCGGAACCCCAGCAGGCCACTGACGGTGGCGGCGGTCTCCAGCAGCACCGGCACCCACCGGTCGATGGCGTCACGGGTCCAGCGGGTGGAGGGGCCGGTGACCGACAGCGTGGCTGCGACGTGCCCGTCGGCCCCGCGCAGGCCGGCGGCGACGGTGCTGACACCGGGGATGGTCTCGCCATAGGCCGTCGCGTAGCCCTGCGCGCGGCACCGCTCCACGGACGCGAGCAGCTCCTCGGCGGTCGGCGGTGCCGCGGGGACCACGGCGGACGCCCGCCGGGCCCGGACGATCTCGTCGCGCTCTGCGGCCGGCAGGTCGGCGAGGAACAGCCGGCTCGGCGCCCCGCACCACAGCGGCAGCGTGCGACCGATCTCGAACGACCGCCGCAGCGCGGAGCCGCTCTCCACCTGCTCGACGTGCAGCAGCTCGTCGCCGACCCGCACCGAGAGGCCCACGGTCTCGCCGGTGAGGTCGCGCAGGTGGGTCATGTGCGGCAGCGCGACCGCGCGCAGGTCGATGCGCCTCTGGTACGCCGTGCCCAGCACCAGCGTGCGCGGGCCGAGGCCGTAGCGCCGGGACGCGGGGTCCTGGACCGCCAGCCCGGTCTCCACCAGCGAGCTCAGGATCCGCTGCACGGCGCTCTTCGACACCGCGGTCTCCTCGGCCAGCTCCCGGATGGACAGGTCCGAGTCGGCCTTCGCCAGCACGTCCAGCGTCTGCACCGCCCGCCGCAGCGCCTCGCTCACGGCCGGACCCCCGCGACACGCCAAAGTCGACAAACTCGATCGTATTTGACGTGGCGGCCGCCACCCGCCACTCTTGTGTCCCGCACAGCGCACCCCTGTCCCATAGATCGGGACGGTAGCAGACCACAGCTCGGAGGAACCATGAAGACAGCGGTCGTCGACGGCCAGGAAGCCTCGATCCGGCAGATCGCCTCGGCCAGCCTGATCGGCTCGGTCGTGGAGTGGTACGACTTCTTCCTCTACGGGACGATGGCGGCCCTGGTGTTCAACGCCGAGTTCTTCCCGAAGTTCGACCCGCTCACCGGCACGCTCGCCGCGTTCACCACCTTCGCGGCCGGCTTCGTGACCCGCCCGATCGGCGGCGTCCTGTTCGGCCACCTCGGCGACCGGCTCGGCCGCAAGCCGATGCTCGTCGTCACGATGATGATCATGGGCCTGTCCACCTTCGCGATGGGCCTGCTGCCGACGTACGACTCGATCGGAGTGGCCGCTCCCCTGCTGCTCGTGCTGCTGCGGATGCTGCAGGGCATCGGCCTCGGCGGCGAGTGGGGCGGCGCGGTGCTGCTCTGCGTGGAGCACGCCCCCGACGAGCGCCGCGGCTGGTACTCCAGCTGGCCGCAGCTCGGCGTCCCGATCGGCCTGCTGCTGTCGACCGGTGCGGTCAAGGCGCTCGGCTCTCTCGGCGACGACGCCCTGCTCGCCGGGGCCTGGCGGATCCCGTTCCTGGCCAGCATCGTGCTCGTCGCGGTCGGTCTCTTCATCCGGCTCAGGATCGCCGAGCCGCCGGCGTTCAAGGAGCTCGTCGAGCACGACGCCCGGGCACGCGTCCCGCTGCTCGAGGTGCTGCGCCGGCACCCCAGGACGACGCTGCTCGCGATGGGCGCCCGGATCAGCGAGTCGGTGACGTTCAACGTCTACAACGCCTTCCTCGTCACCTACGTGGTGACCGTGCTGGCGCTGAAGAACACCGTCGCGCTCAACGCGCTGATCGTCGCGGCCGTCATCGGCTTCTTCGTGATCCTCGGCGCCGCGAACCTCTCGGACCGGATCGGCCGCCGTCCGGTCTTCGCGGTCGGTGCCGCGCTGGCGGCGGTCAGCGCCTTCCCGATCTTCGCCCTGTTCGACACCAAGAACGCGGCGCTGATCACGGTCGCGGTCGTGATCGGCTGGGCGTTCGCGGCCTGCACGATGTTCGGCGCCGAGGGCGTGCTGTTCGCCGAGCTGTTCCCGACCCGGGTCCGCTACAGCGGCATGTCGACCGTCTACCAGCTCGGCGTGCTGCCCTCGGGTGCCGTCGCGCCGATCATCTGCACCCTGCTGATCCAGAGGTACGACAACGCCTCCTGGCCGGTCGCGACGTACGTCGTCGCGATGGCCGCGATCACGCTGGTGTCGCTGGCGTTCCTGCCGGAGACCTTCCGGCGCGACCTGCGGGCCCACGAGACCTCCGCCACCGCCCCGGAGGCGGAGACGGTGGGCGCATGAACACCCCACGAGAATGCTCGCTCCGCTCCGCTTCTCGCAGGGACC
>DASTGV010000362.1:0-3479 GCA_035718765.1 Nocardioidaceae bacterium | reverse complement strand
GCAGCAGGGCCGTGAGGTCGCGGGTGCGGGCGGCGGCCCGTCGCTGCGCGGCGGCGGCGAGCCGGTCGTTGCGAGCGTCCTGCGGATCCGCCACGCTCTGGACCTGCTCCACCAGGGTGACCGCGGGTGCGGTCGGGGCGGCGGTCAGGTCGGTGGCGTAGGTCGGCTCGGCGACGGCAGCGGTCATGGCGTCTCCCCTGGGTGCGGGTCGGAAGATGTCCCGCCCAGCGTCGCCAACGGATGCGTCGAGCCCGTTACCCCGTGTGACAGCCAGAAGAAATCTTGCGGTCGTTCTGTGCCGATCACGTGAACTCGCCGGTCCGCTTTGGATCGCCGCCGTGCCGCGGCCTCGGTCGGGTCGGGCTTCTCAGCCGGCGTGGTCCAGCTCGTCGAGCCGGCGCAGCGCCCACCACACGACGAACGCGTCCTCGGTCCGGTCCAGGGCCAGACCGGTCGCCTCGGAGAACGTCCGCAGCCGGTAGCGCAGGGTGTTCCGGTGCACGAACAGGGTGTCCGCGGCCGCGTCCGTGCTGCCGTGCGCCGCGAACCAGGCGTCCAGCGTCTCCCGGGTCGTCGTACGACGGACGTCGTCGAGGTGGCCCAGGCAGCGCTCGACGAACCGGTCGCCGAGCTCGGGCAGCGCGTGCACCGCCCGCAGCAGCTGCACCTCGTCGGGGTGCTGCGGCTCGGCCAGCCCGAACGCCGTCGCCATCTCCCAGGCCTCGACCGCGCCCTGGTACGACCGCCGCAGGTCGGCCGGGGCGGCCCGGTCGCCGTACCCGACGGGCACGCCCCAGGGGCCGAGCGGCGGGGTGGTGGCCAGACCGACGACGCGGTCCGCCGCCGGGTCCGGGTACGACGCGACGAGCCGCCGCCGCACGTCGGTGAGGCCGCCACCGGCCAGCACCACCGCGAAGGTGCCGCGGGGTTCGAGGCCGAGCTCGGCACAGGCAGCCGCGACCGCCTCGTCACCGAGGCTTCCGCGGACCAGCCGGCGCAGCACCGCCTCGTCGTCGCCCAGGCGGTGCTCGCCCGGGGCCTCGGTGAACGCGCGGTGCCCGGCGGACAGCGCCGCGGCGGCCGCGTCGCAGTGCACCCACACGGCCCGGGTCAGCTCGAGGGCCGCCTCCGAGTCGACGTCGTGCTCGCGGGCGAGGTCGAGGATGGTGTCGATCACGGTGCGCGCGACGATCCGGAAGCCGGTCAGCATCGCGTCGAGGCCCACGCCCTGCTCGGCCCGCGTGGCGCCGATCGTCCGCAGGGCGTCGCGCTCCTGCCCGCTCTCGTCGACGCCGTTCTGCAGCGCCTCCCGGGCCAGGGCCAGCGCCCCGGTGACGTCCTCGCGCATCCGGTCCGCGTCGACCGCCCGGAAGGCCGGCACCTCCGCGCGCACCTCGGCCAGTGCCCCGTCGACCACCGTCTCGACGGGGAACTCGTCGAGCAGGTCCACGACGACCTGCTGCAGCCGTGGGTTCACCCGAGGCTCCTTGTGCACCGGGACAGTCCCGGGCTCCCAAGTTTGTCGCACCGACAGTGCGAAGGGGAACCGCCCGTTGTCATCCTGGATCCGCAGGGCCTCAGCGGCCCCGGACCCGTCCCCCGATCCCCTCAGGGCGGGTCCGTTCTGCGTCGGTCTCTTGGTCACCCCCCCGGCCGCCGACCGCGCAGAGGTGCCCGCCCCGGGGAGGGGGCGGGCACCGCCCGCGGCGCCCCGGTCCCCCCAGCCGGGGCGCCGTTCGCACTCTTCGGGAGTCTTGTCCTTTCCGCGACGCATCGTCGGCCGCGGCTGGGGTACACGTCCTGTCGGCGGAGGAAAGTGCCCGGAGCGAGAGGACGCGAGAGCGAGCATGCTGACCCAGGGCACGGGGGTGATGGCCGGCCGGTACGCCCTCGACAGGGTGATCGGTCGAGGCGGGATGGCCGATGTCTACCGGGCCACCGACCAGGTGCTCGAGCGTGAGGTCGCGGTGAAGGTGCTGCGCGCCGACGCCGCCGACGACTCCGATCCCGACCGGAGCCGCTTCCGCGAGGAGGCGCAGATCGTCGCCGCCCTCGACCACCCCGGCCTGGTCGCCGTGCTCGACGCCGGCGTCGACGAGGGCGTGCCGTACCTCGTGATGGACCTGGTGGAGGGCACCAGCCTGGCCACCTTCTGCCGAGGGAAGCAGGTGGCACCGCACCGGGTCGCGTACGTCGGAGCCGAGCTCGCGTCGGTGCTGTCCTACATCCACGAGAGCGGCATCGTGCACCGCGACGTCAAGCCCAGCAACATCCTCGTCGGGCACGACGGCGCGGTGCGGCTCGCGGACTTCGGCATCGCCCGGGTGGTCTCGGACCGCCACAGCCACACCGCCACCGGCCAGACCATCGGCACGGCTGCCTACATCGCCCCCGAGCAGGTGCGTGGCGAGGAGGTCACCGCCGCCAGCGACGTCTACTCGCTCGGGCTCGTGCTGCTGGAGGCCCTGACCGGCACCCGCGCCTACACCGGCGGCCCCATGGAGGCCGCGCTGGCGCGGCTGGACGAGGCGCCCCTGATCCCCACCAGCCTGCCGACCGGGTGGCCGGCCCTGCTGAGCCGGATGACTGCGTTCGAGCCGGCCGACCGACCCACGGCACGGGAGATCGTGCCGGTCCTGCGGGCCCTCGAGGCGGGTCCCGCTCCGTCGTACACGAGGCGGGCGAGCGACCGCGACGCCTGACCGTCGCGCGGTGCCTTCACCCCCGCGGGGTGAGGCACCGGCGCGGCCCGTCCGGTTGGGTGGGAAGACCGACAGGCAGCGCCGGGTGCGCTGTCGACCGTCGTCTGAAGCGTGGCTGTGACGAGGTGTGCCCAGCGTGGGGACCAACGACAACCCTGCACTCCGGTCGGCCCGCGGCGGCCCCGCGCCGGAGAGCTACGCGTGGCCTCTCATTGCGCTCGTCCTGGTGATCCTCCCGCAGGTCCTGGTGCCGGCCGACCTGCGCGAGGGGCCACCGGTGCTCGTGCCGGTCATCGAGGCCGTCGTCGTGCTGGTGCTGGTGGCGGTGGCCGCGAGACCCGGCCCGGTACCGCGCGCCGCCCGCCCGCTGGTCCTCACCCTGTCGACGGTGCTCATCGGGGCGAACACTGCGGCCGCGGCCAGGCTGGCCTGGCTGGTCCTGCAGGGCACTCCCCAGGGCAAGGCGCCGGCCACCGTGACGCAGCTCCTGGTCGGAGCCGGCATCGTGATCGCCACCAACATCGTCACGTTCGGGCTGCTCTACTGGCAGATCGACGGAGGCGGACCCGGTGGCCGTCTCGCGCACGTCCGGCCCTTCCCCGACTTCCAGTTCCCGCAGACGCAGACGGAGGGGCTCGCGCCGCCGAACTGGCAGCCACGGTTCCCGGACTACCTGTACCTGGCGTTCACCAACGTGGTGGCGTTCAGCCCCACCGACACCCTCCCACTGACGCACCGCGTGAAGGGGCCGATGGCTGTCCAGTCGCTGATCTCGCT
>DASTGV010000361.1:0-6075 GCA_035718765.1 Nocardioidaceae bacterium | reverse complement strand
CGCGCCGAGCGGCGCAGGTTGGCGTCGTCGAAGTTGGCGAGCCGGTTGGCGGTGGCCCGGACCTCGCGGCGCATCCGCCGCTCCTCCCACGCCATCAGCGACTCGTGGGCACCGAGGCGGGTCAGCAGCGCGCCGATCGCGTCGCCGTCGCGGATCACCACCCGGTCGACGCCGCGCACCTCGCGCGCCTTCGCCTGGATGCCGAGCCGGCGGGCGGCGCCGACCAGGGCGAGCGCCGCCTCAGGTCCGGGACAGGTGACCTCCAGGGCGGAGGAGCGACCCGGCTCGGTCAGCGAGCCGTGGGCGAGGAACGCGCCGCGCCAGGCGGCCACGGCGTCGCAGCCGGCGCCGGACACGACCTGCGGCGGCAGCCCGCGGACGGGGCGCCCGCGGCCGTCGAGGAGACCCGTCTGGCGGGCCAGCGCCTCGCCGTCCCGGACGACACGGACGACGTACCGGCTGCCCTTGCGGATGCCGTTGCCGGAGACCATGACGACGTCGGACGGGTGGCCGTAGATCTCGGCGATGTCGCGACGCAGCCGACGGGCCGCGGCACCGGTGTCGAGCTCGGCCTCCACGACGATCCGGCCGCTGACGATGTGCAGACCCCCTGCGAAACGCAGCATCGAGGAGACCTCGGACTTGCGGCAACAGGCCTTCGTCACGTGCGTGCTGGCCAGCTCTGCCTTCACCTGTGCCGTCATCGCCATTTGTCCGATCCTGCCACGTGTTCGACCTTCCCCAAGTCCGCTCTACCGCGAAGGTGATGTGTCCGACACGGTCGCCACCGACCCAGTTCGGCGGGGACCCCGCTCACCTTATGTCCTGCCCTCACGCCTCCGCGAGGAAACCGGCATAGGCACGGGCCAGCTTGGCCGGATCATGCCGCGGGGTGCCGTCCCCGACGGCGAGGTCGGCGACCACGAGGTCGGCCCCGAGGGACCGGGCGACGTCGGCGAGCTGGTCGCGATCGACCACCGAGGCCCGGTCGGCGAGCACCACGTCGAGCTTGAGGTCGGGGGCGTGCTCGGCCAGCACCTCCAGGTGGGTCTCCGGCGCGAACCCGTCGGTCTCCCCCGCCTGCGGCTCGAGGTTGAGCGTGACCACCGTGCGGGCCGAGGACTGCACGAGTGCCCGCCGCAGCTCCGGCAGCAGCAGGTGCGGGATCACGCTGGTGAACCACGACCCGGGCCCGAGCACCACCCAGTCGGCGTCGGTCACGGCGGCGATGGCCTCGGGGCACGCCGGCGGGTCCTCGGGGTCGAGGTGCACCGCGTGCACCTGCCCGTCGGTCGAGGCGACCTCCACCTGCCCGCGGACCGTGGTCAGCGCGTCCCGGTCGGCGGGGTCGAGCCCCCGGACCTCGGCGAGGATGTCGATCGGGGTCACCGCCATCGGCAGCACCCGGCCCTCGGCGCCCAGCAGCCGGCCCACCAGGTCGAGCCCGGCGACGTGGTCGCCGAGCTGCTGCCACAGCGTGACGATCAGCAGGTTGCCGACGGCGTGGTTGTCCATCTCGCCGGTGCTGGAGAACCGGTGCTGGAGCACCCGGGCCCAGGTGCGCCCCCAGTCGTCGTCGCCGCACAGCGCGGACAGCGCCTGCCTCAGGTCGCCCGGCGGGAGCACCCCGAACTCCCTCCGCAGCCGGCCGGACGAGCCGCCGTTGTCCGCGACCGTCACCACGGCGGTCAGGTCCTTCACGACGTGCCGCAGCGCGGCCAGGTTGGCCGCCAGCCCGTGGCCGCCGCCGAGGGCCACGACCCGCAGGTCGAGCATGCTGCCGGGTGCCGAGTGCGTCATCTCACTCCCGCCCCAGGTCGCGGTGCATCGGCCGGGTGTCGATCCCTTCCAGCGCCAGCCGTCGGGCGATCTCCTCCGTCATCGCGACACTGCGGTGCTTGCCACCGGTGCACCCGACGGCGACTGTCATGAACCGCTTGCCCTCCACGAGGTAGCCGGCGGCGACCGTCTGGAGCACCGGGAGGTACTGCTCCAGGAACTGCTTGGCCCCCGGGCTCTCCATGACGTTGCGGGCGACCGCGTCGTCCCGCCCGGAGAACGGGCGCAGGTCCGGGACCCAGTGCGGGTTGGGCAGGAAGCGCATGTCGGCGACCAGGTCGGCGTCGACGGGGATGCCGTACTTGAAGCCGAAGCTCACCACCGTGGCCTTGAGCGAGGTGGTCTGCTCCGTCCCGAAGGCCCGCGCCACCCGGTCGGTCAGCTGGTGCACGTTGAGCCCGGTCGTGTCGATGACCAGGTCGGCCTCGGCCCGCAGGTCGTCGAGGACCAGACGCTCGCGACGCAGTCCGTCGAGCAGCCGGCCGCCCTCCTGGAGCGGGTGCGGGCGCCGGGCGGCCTCCTGCCGCCGGACCAGCACCTCGTCGCTCGCCTCGAGGAACAGCAGGGTGCTGCGGCGCCCGATCGAGCCGCGCTTGACGATCTCCTGGAGGCCGGCGAAGAAGGACCCGGAGCGTACGTCGACCACGACGGCCACCGACTGCCTGGGCCCGCGCGTCTCGTCGACGAGCCGGACCACGTCCGCCACGAGCTGCGGCGGCAGGTTGTCGACCACGAAGAACCCGAGGTCCTCGAGCTCCTTGGCGGCGGTGCTCCGGCCCGCCCCGGTCATGCCGGTGACGATGACGAGCTCACCGCGGTCGTCGGGCTGCTGCTCGGGGGCCAGGGCGGCCTGCTCTGCTGGGGTCACGACTCCTCGATCTCTCCCGTCGCGGTGTTCACGCTCACGGCGGCCCGCCCTCGCTGCTCGGCCAGCGCCGCCACGATCGACTCGGCCGTCCGGGTGCCGATGCCCGGGACCTCCGCGATCTCCTCCACTGTGGCAGCCCGGAGCTTCTTCAGCGAGCCGAACCGCTTGAGCAGGCTCTTGCGGCGCACCTCCCCCAGCCCCGGGACGTCGTCGAGGAGGCTCTCGACCATGCTCTTGGACCGGCGGGACCGGTGGTGGGTGATCGCGAAGCGGTGTGCCTCGTCCCGGATCCGCTGGAGCAGGTAGAGCCCCTCGCTGGTGCGCGGCAGGATCACCGGGTCCTCCTGGCCGGGCAGCCACACCTCCTCGAGACGCTTGGCCAGGCCGCAGACGGGGACGTCGTCGATGCCGAGCTCGTCGAGGGCCCGCTGGGCCGCCGCCACCTGCGGCGGACCGCCGTCGACGACCACCAGGCCGGGGACGTAGGCGAACTTCTTGGGCCGCCCGGTGTCCGGGTCGACCAGCAGCGGGCCGGTCTCGTCCTGGTCCTCGGGGCTGTCGGCGAAGTCGCCCGACTCGACCCGCTCGTCGAGCAGCCGCCGGAACCTGCGGGTGATCACCTCGTGCATCGAGGCGACGTCGTTCTGCCCCTCGACGCCCCTGATGACGAAGCGGCGGTACTCCCCCTTGCGGGCCAGGCCGTCCTCGAACACCACCATCGACGCGACGACCTCGGTGCCCTGGAGGTTCGAGATGTCGTAGCACTCGATGCGCAGCGGGGCGGTCGGCAGCTCGAGGGCCTGCTGGATCTCCTCCAGCGCCCGGTTGCGGGTGGTCAGGTCGCTGGCCCGCTTGGTCTTGTGCAGGCCCAGGGCCTGGAGCGCGTTGCGGGCGACGGTCTCCTGCAGCGCCTTCTTGTCGCCGCGCTGCGGCACCCGGATCGAGACCCGGGCACCGCGCAGACCGGAGAGCCACTGCTCCAGGGCCGGGGTGTCCTCGGGCAGCGCGGGGACGAGCACCTCCCGCGGGATCGTGTCGCCGAGCTCGCCGTCGTACAGCTGGAGCAGGAAGCGCTCCACCAGGCCGCCGGTGTCGGCGTCGTCGACCTTGTCGGCCACCCAGCCGCGCTGGCCGCGGATCCGGCCGCCGCGGACGTAGAAGATCTGCACCGCGACCTCGAGAGGGTCCTCGGAGAACGCGATCACGTCGGCGTCGGTGCCGTCACCGAGCACCACCTGCTGCTTCTCCATGGCCCGGTTGAGGGCGCCGATGTCGTCGCGCAGCCGCGCGGCCCGCTCGTAGTCCATCGCGGCGGACGCGGCGTACATCTCCTTCTCGAGCCGCTTGACGAAGCTGGTCGTCTGGCCGGCCATGAAGTCGCAGAAGTCGTCGACGATCTCCCGGTGCTCCTCCGCCGTGACCCGGCCCACGCAGGGCGCGGAGCACTTGCCGATGTAGCCCAGCAGGCACGGCCGGCCGATCTGGGCGGACCGCTTGAACACGCCGTTGCTGCACGAGCGCATCGGGAACACCCGCAGCAGCAGGTCGACGGTCTCGCGGATCGCCCAGGCGTGGGAGTACGGGCCGAAGTAGCGGGTGCCGCGCTTCTTGGCGCCGCGGCCGACCATCACCCGCGGGTAGTCCTCGCCGATCGTGACCGCCAGCCAGGGGTAGGACTTGTCGTCGCGGTACTTCACGTTGAACCGGGGGTCGAACTCCTTGATCCAGGAGTACTCGAGCTGGAGGGCCTCGACCTCGGTGTTCACGACGGTCCACTCGACGCTCGCGGCGCTGGTGACCATGGTCGCGGTGCGCGGGTGCAGGTTGACGATGTCCTGGAAGTACGACGTCAGCCGGGAGCGGAGGTTCTTCGCCTTGCCGACGTAGACCACGCGGCGGTGCTCGTCACGGAAGCGGTAGACGCCGGGCGAGGTAGGGATGGAGCCCGGCGCCGGGCGGTACGTCGACGGGTCGGCCACCGCTCAACTCTACGGGGGACCATGGACGGTTCCTGACCCGATCAAGCGATGGCGCGACCGCCCGGTGCTCAGCACCCGATGGTCACTTGGGGGGATATACCCCGTCTGCGCCTCGGTCTACGTTGTGGGAGCCACGAGGTCCCGGGCAGTGCCCGGTCGTAGTGGGGGCTGCGGGTGGTGTTGGGGACTACACAACTTTGCAGGGGGATCCCATGGATTCTGTCGTTCGGCCCGTCGTACCCGTGATCCTGTCCGGTGGCAACGGAACCCGGCTGTGGCCGATGTCGCGCGAGCTGTACCCGAAGCAGCTGCTCCCCCTCCTCGGAGAGCTCAGCCTGCTGCAGGAGACGGCCTGGCGCGTGCACGGGCACGGGTTCGCGCCGCCGGTGCTGGTGTGCGGGGAGCCGCACCGGTTCATCATCGCCGAGCAGCTGCGGAGCCTGGGCATCCGACCGATGAAGATCGTGCTCGAGCCGGCGGCCCGGGGCACCGCTCCGGCCATCGCGGCGGCGGCGGTGATGATCGCGAGGAGCGACCCGGACGCGCTGATGCTGGTGTGCCCGGCCGACCACAACATCGTCGACAGGGACGCCTTCCGGGCCGCCGTCGCGACCGCGGCCGAGGTCGCCGCCGAGGGCCACCTGGTCACCTTCGGGATCCCGGCGACGACCCCCGAGACCGGCTACGGCTACATCCAGGCCGGCGCGCCGGTGGGCCGCCACGACGACGCCCGACGGGTCGGGACCTTCGTGGAGAAGCCGAGCGCGGAGGTCGCGCAGCAGATGGTCGACGACGGGTCCTGGACGTGGAACAGCGGCATGTTCCTGCTGCCGCCACGGCTCTTCCTCGACGAGCTGACCCGGCTCGAGCCCGAGCTGGCCCGCAACGTGACCGCGGCCGTGAACTCGGCGCAGCCGGACCTGGACTTCGTGCGGCTGGCGTCCGCGCCGTTCGAGCGGTGCCAGACCGTCTCGATCGACAACGCCGTCATGGAGCGCACCGAGCGCGCGGCGGTCGTCCGTGCCGAGTTCGGCTGGGACGACGTGGGCAGCTGGTCCTCGCTGTGGCGGCTGGGCGACCAGGACCAGGCCGGCAACGTCGTCATGGGTGACGTGTTCAACGACGGCAGCACGGGCTGCTACGTGCGCTCCGACGGGGTGCTGGTGACGACGCTGGGGCTGACCGACACCATCGTCGTCGCCACCAAGGACGTGGTCCTGGTCGCGGACAAGGCGCACGACCAGCAGGTCAAGGACGTGGTCCAGCGGCTCCGGGCCACCGGACGGTCCGAGGCGTCGGCACACCCGGTGGTCTACCGACCGTGGGGCTGCTACGAGGCGGTGGACGCCGGCCCGGGCTACCAGGTCAAGCACTTCAGCGTGAAGCCCG
>DASTGV010000360.1:0-8401 GCA_035718765.1 Nocardioidaceae bacterium | reverse complement strand
CATCGGCATGACGTCGCGCAGCAGCGCCTTCGTCACCGAGCTCGCGCGGCGGCTCGCCCGCGGGGACCACCCGGCCTTCGACGGTGTCGTCCCGGTGGCGCACACGGAGGCGGGCGAGCAGCGGCGGCCCAACAACGCACGCTTCGTGCTGTCGGCGATGTCGGGGTTCCTGCTGCACCCGAACGTCGGGGCGGTGCTCCTGGTCGACGAGCCGGGTGACGCGGTCAGCGGCGAGGACGTCCGGGCCTTCATGCGAGAGCGTGGCTACCCCGAGGTCGCGGTGCCGCACGCGTTCTTCACCCGTCGCGGCGGGTTCGAGGAGGACCTCGAGACGGCCGCCCGCATCGTCGACCGCTGGATCCCGGGCGTCGCCGCCCAGCAGCGGACGGAGCAGCCGCTGTCGGACCTGCGGATCGCCCTGCAGTGCGGCGGCTCGGACGCCTTCTCGGGGATCACCGCGAACCCGCTCGCCGGCGCGGTGTGCGCGGAGGTGATCCGGCACGGCGGATCGGCGGTGCTCGCCGAGACCGACGAGCTCATCGGTGCCGAGGGGTACGTCCTGGAGAACGTGCGCTCCGTGGAGGTGGCGCGGCAGTTCCTGCGGGCCGTGGAGTCGTTCAAGGAGCGGGTCAGCTGGCACGGCGCCACGGCCGAGGGGAACCCGTCCGGCGGCAACGTCTACCGCGGTCTCTACAACATCGTGCTCAAGTCGGTGGGCGCCGCCCGCAAGCGCGACCGGCGGCTGCGCCTCGACCACGTCGTCGACTACGGCGAGCCGCTGCCCGGTCCGGGGTTCACCTTCATGGACAGCCCGGGCAACGACCTCGAGTCGGTCGCCGGTGAGGTGGCCTCCGGCTGCAACCTGGTCTTCTTCACCACCGGGAACGGGTCGATCACCAACTTCCCGTTCGTGCCCACCCTGAAGTTCGTGACCACGTCGGCGCGGTACGAGCTGCTGCACCACGAGATGGACGTCGACGCCGGCCGCTACCTGACCGGCACCCCGATGGCCGCCCTCACGGCGGAGACCTTCGAGCAGACGATCGCGACCGCCTCGGGCACGCCGTCGGCCGGCGAGCGGGCCGGGCACAGCCAGGTCTCGCTGTGGCGGGACTGGCGGCAGACCGGTCCGCGCCTTCCCGTCCCGCTCACCCTCGGTACCGGCTCCGCCGCGTCCGCGTTCACCGCCGACGACACCGACGCCGACCTGGACGGCCTGCCCCTGGCCGGCGTGCACCGGACGCCACCGCCCGGCCTGGCCGACGGGCTCTCGATGTACGAGCTCGACGGCCGGCGCAGCCCCGAGCAGCTGGCGCTGGTGCTGCCCACCAGCCTCTGCTCCGGGCAGATCGCGCTGCGGCTCGCCGAGCAGGCCGCGGCGGGCGACTGGACCCGCGGTCGCACCACGCGTGCCGTCGCCCTCCCGCACACGGAGGGGTGCGGGGTCACCAGCGGCGCCGCGGAGAACACCTACGCGCGCATGATGACCAGCTATCTCGCGCACCCGAACGTCGCGCTGGCCGTGCTGCTGGAGCACGGCTGCGAGAAGACCCACAACGACTACTTCCGGTCGCGCCTGGTGGAGGAGGGGCTGGACCCCGGCCGCTTCGGCTGGGCCAGCATCCAGCGCGACGGTGGCATCGAGGCGGCGACGCAGCGGGTCCGCGCCTGGTTCGAGCAGGCCACCGCGGCGATGGCCCCACCGCGGCGGGTGCCGAGCGGGCTGGGGGACCTGACGGTGGCGCTGGAGGCCCGCGGGCCGCTCGATCCGGGCACCGCCCGCGCGCTGGCCGAGGTCGGCGGCTGGGTGGTCGGCCAGGGCGGCAGCGTCCTGCTCGCCTCGACCGGTGCCCTGCCGGCCCACCCGTCCTTCCGCGAGCACGCCTTCGGTGCGACCGACCCGCTGCCCTGCACCCTCGCGCACGGGCAACGCCCGGCCGGGCCCGGGTGGCACGTCATGCGGATGCCCGGCACCGACTGGACCGAGGCGGGGAGCGGGCTGGGCGCCGGCGGTGCCCAGGTGCTGCTGGTGCACGTCGCCGGCGGCAGCGTGACGGGGCAGCACCTGCTGCCGGTCGTGCAGGTGAGCGCGGACCCCCAGACGCAGGCGCGCTTCGGTGCCGACCTCGACGGCACCGTCGCAGGGGCGTACGACGAGCAGGCGCACCAGCTCGGGCGGACACTCGTGGACGTCGCCTCCGGTAGGCACACGCCCCGCGCGCTGGCGAACGGCAACGTGGGCTTCCAGGTCACCCGTGGCCTGCTGGGCACCTCGATGTAGGTGAGGAGACGCATGGACCCCGAGAGCTGCGACATCGTCCGCGACCTCCGCCGACGGCTGGGGGAGCGAGCCGTCGTCACCGACCGCGACGTGCTGGAGACGCGCCGCCACGACGCGGCGAGCTTCTGCGAGGCCGGGTCCCCGGTCGCGCTGGTCCGGCCCGGCTCGACCGAGGAGGTGCGCCAGGTCGTCCTGGCGGCGCGCGAGCACCGGGTGCCGCTGGTGACGCAGGGCGCCCGCACCGGCCTGTCGGGCGGGGCGAACGCGGTCGACGGCTGCGTGCTGGTCTCGACCGAGAAGATGGACCGGATCCTCGAGCTCGACGTCGCCGACCAGGTGGCCGTCGTGCAGCCGGGGGTCGTCAACGCCCGGCTGTCCCGGGCGGTCGCCGCCGAGGGGCTCTTCTACCCGCCGGACCCCTCGTCGTGGGAGGAGTCCACCATCGGCGGGAACGTCGCGACCAACGCCGGTGGCCTGTGCTGCGTGAAGTACGGCGTGACCGGCGACTTCGTGCGCGGGCTCGAGGTGGTGCTGGGCACCGGGGAGGTCCTGCGCACGGGCCGGCGCACCGTCAAGGGCGTGGCGGGCTACGACCTGACCCGGCTCATCGTCGGGTCCGAGGGCACGCTCGGCGTGGTGACCGAGGTGACCCTCGGGCTTCGGCCCGCGCCCGAACCGGCGCTGACGGCCGCGGCCACCTTCCTCGACGCGCACGACGCGCTGCGGGCCGCGGCCGCGGTGATGGCCGCCGGGATGCGCCCCTCGCTGCTGGAGTTCATCGACGGCCTGACGGCGCGCGCCATCCAGTCCTACCGCGACATGGGCCTGCCCGAGGACGTCGGCGGGCTGCTGCTCGCCCAGTCCGACCGCGGCGAGCGTGCCGCCGAGGACGTGCGCCGGATCGCCGCGATCTGCACCGAGCACGGTGCCGTGGAGGTCGCCGAGGCCGGCGACGCCGAGGAGGCCGACCTGCTGCTGGAGGCCCGCCGGCTGGTCAACGCCGGGCTGGAGATGCTCGGCTCGAAGCTCGTCGACGACGTGGCCGTGCCGCGCCCGCGGCTACCGGACCTGCTGCGCGGCATCGAGGAGATCTCCCGGGACAAACGCGTCGTCATCGCGTGCCCGGGTCACGTGGGCGACGGGAACATGCACCCCACCGTGGTGATCGACCGCGACGACCCCGGCGGCGTACGACGCGCCCTTGAGGCGTTCGAGGCGGTGATGGAGCTCGGGCTGCGACTGGGCGGCACCACGACCGGCGAGCACGGTGTCGGCACCCTCAAGCGGCACTGGCTGGAGCGGGAGATCGGTCCCACCGGCGCCGCCCTGCACCGGCAGATCCGGGCGGTCTTCGACCCCGAGGGGCTGCTCAACCCCGGCAAGGTCCTCGACCCCGCGCCGGGCTGAGGGTTCCCGCCCCGGCTCAGTCCGACGGCGTGAAGCCGCCCAGCCGGGCCTGCTCGGCGAGGAGGGCGGAGACCAGCTCCTCCTCCCGCCCCTCCTGGAGCCGGAAGGTGGGCACCGACACGCTGATCGCGTCGGTCGGGGGCTGGGCCGCCTGGGGGCCGCGTCCGGTGGGGACGGCGACCGCGAAGCAGCGCAGGCCCTCGGCGGCCTCCTGGTCGTCGATGGCGTAGCCGCGCTCCCGGGTGGCGGCGAGGTCGGCCGCGAGGGGCTCCCACTCGGTCAGGGTGCGTGCCGTCAGCGCGGCCAGCGGCGGGTGCAGCAGCGCGCGGACGTGGTCGTCGTCGCGCGCGGCCAGCAGGGACTTGCCGAGCGCGGTCGCGTGCGCCGGGAGCCGGGAGCCGATCGAGGAGATGATCCGCACCGGGTGCGCGGAGTCCCGCTTGGCGAGGTAGACCACGCGGTCGCCGTCCAGCCGGGCGTGCTGCATCGTCTCGCCGGTCACGGCGGCCAGCCGGTCCAGGCTCGGGGCGACGTGGGCGACGAGCTCGTCCTCGTCGACGAAGCGGGCACCGACCTGCAGCGCCCGGACGCCGAGCCGGAACCGGTTGCCGCCGCTGGTCGGCGCCACCCAGCCGCGCTCGGTCAGCGTGCGCAGCAGGCCGTGCAGGCTGCTCTTGGGGATCTCCAGCGTGCGGGACAGCTCCGACAGCGTGGCGGGGCCGCGCGCCATCGCCTCGAGCACGTCGAGCGCCCGGTAGGCCGACTTGACCGGGCGGTAGTCCCGCTCGGTGTCGCCCGTCCAGCCCTGCGCCATCGACGCCTCCTTCCGGCTCCCGCCGGCCCATTGTCCCCGACGCGTCCGACGAGCGGACCCGACGGGATCGGAAAGCCGGCCGCCGCGAGGTGTTGACGATCACACGCGGTCGTGACTACGGTCAATATACGGAACGTCGTTCAAGGATGTGAACAACCTCGGCCACACCGGCCGTCTCGCGGAGGAGCCCGTCATGAGCACGAGAACCGACTACCGGGGAGCGGCGCGCAGTCCCCGACCCACCCACGGGCAGGACACGCAGCGGACACCGACCCCGCGCGGCAAGGTCCGCTGGCTGATCGTCGGGATGTGCTTCCTCGGCGTCTCCATCAACTACCTCGACCGGGCCAACCTCTCGATCGCGATGCCGGAGATCGTCAAGGACTTCCACATCTCGCACACCCTCGAGGGCCTGATCCTCGGGGCGTTCTTCTGGACCTACGCCCTCTTCCAGCTGCCCGCGGGCCACTTCATCGACAAGCTCGGTGCCCGGGTGACCTACGCCGTCGCCGTGGTGTGGTGGTCGGTGTTCACCGCGCTGTCCGCGGCGGCCACCGGTGCCGCATCGCTGTTCGGCTTCCGGCTCGGCCTCGGCGTCGGCGAGAGCGCGTCGTACCCCGCCAGCGCCAAGGTGGTCAGCATGTGGTTCCCCAAGCGGGAGCGTGCCCTGGCCACCAGCATCTACGACAGCGGCGCCCGCTTCGGCAGCGCCGTGGCGCTGCCGGTCGTGGCGGCCCTGGTCGCGTGGCTGGGCTGGCGCGCCTCGTTCGTGGTGACCGGGGCCCTCGGCCTGTTCTGGGCGGCGGCCTGGTTCCTGTGGTACCGCAACCCGCGCGAGAAGGCCGGCCTCAGCGAGGACGAGCTGTCCTACATCGAGGAGGGCGGGGCCCGCGGCGTCGACGACGCCGACACCGACGACACGCGCCCGGCCGTGGAGCAGGTGCGCTGGCGGGAGCTGTTCACCTACCGCACCGTGTGGGGGATGATGCTGGGCTTCTTCTGCCTGAACTTCGTCATCTACTTCTTCATCACCTGGTTCCCCACCTACCTGCACGACGCGCGCGGGTTCAGCCTGCTGGGCACCGGCTTCTACGGCGTGATCCCCGCGATCGTCGCGATCTTCGGCGGCTGGCTCGGCGGCTGGGTCTCCGACCGGATCTACGACCGCACCGGTGACCTGAACAAGGCCCGGAAGACCTGCCTGGTCGGCGGCATGCTCTTCTCGTCCGTGATCGCGCTGGCCGTGGTCGTGCCGAGCGCGGTCGCCGCGCTCGCCCTGCTCTCGGTCTGCTACGCGAGCCTCACCTTCGCGGCGGCCAGCGTGTGGTCGCTGCCCGCCGACGTGGCCCCGACCGAGGGGCAGGTCGCCTCCATCGGCGGCATCCAGAACTTCGCCTCGAACCTGGCCGGCGTGGGCAGCCCGTTCTTCGTCGGCGCCCTCTACGACCTCACCGGCTCCTTCGTGGTGCCGCTGGTCGTGGTGGGCTGCATCGGCGTGGCCGGCGCGCTGGCCTACGCGCTCGTGGTCAAGCGGGTCGAGCCGCTGCGGCCGCGCCACACGGCGGCCGCCGTCGCCTGACGCGGCCCGCGTCCCCACCGTCGCCCCACCCCGTCCGCGCCGCCCTGGACGTCTGGGCCGCCTCGGGCCCCGTCCCACCTCGTCCACGACCAGGCGCCTGGAAACGAAGGAGCAAAGCAGATGAGCGCAACGACCAGCGGACCGGCCGCCTCGGTCGGCCGCACGCGATGGGTCCGGCTGATCCCGGTCGCGATCGTGGTCTACATCATCTCGTTCATGGACCGGACCAACATCGGGTTCGCCCTGGACGGGCTGCACAAGGACCTGGGCATCGACGCCACCCAGCAGGGGCTCGCGGCCGGAGTCTTCTTCATCGGCTACCTGTCGCTGCAGATCCCCGGCGGGCACCTCGCCGAGCACTGGAGCGCGAAGAAGTTCGTCGGGATCATGATCCTGGTCTGGGGCGTGCTGGCGGTGGCCGGCGGCTTCGTGCAGAGCTTCGAGCAGCTGCTCGTCGTACGGTTCTTCCTCGGCGTCGCCGAGGCCGGCATCTGGCCGGCGATCCTGGTCCTGATCAGCCACTGGTTCCCCGCCGCCGAGCGGGCCCGCGCCTACGGCTTCTGGATCATGAACATCGCGATCGCGTCGATCATCACCGCTCCGCTGTCGGGGTGGATCCTGACCTTCTCCGACTGGCGTGCGCTGTTCATCATCGAGGGCGCGTTCCCGTTCCTGATCGCCGCGCCGCTGTGGTGGGGTCTGGTGGCCGACCACCCGCGTGAGGCGAAGTGGTGCTCCGAGGAGGAGCGCGACTACATCGAGGCGGGCCTGGCGGCCGACCGGCTCGCCGAGGAGGGGCAGCAGCGGCGCGGGCTGCGCGACGTGGTCACGAACAGCGTCGTGTGGCGGCTGACCGCGGTCTACTTCCTGATCCAGATCGGCTTCTACGGCCTGAACACCTGGCTTCCGCACGTGGTCGAGACGATCACCGGCGGTGCCATCTGGGAGGTCGGGCTGCTCACCGCGATCCCGTACGTCGTGGCCATGGTCGGCCTCTGGTACAACGCCAAGGCCGCTGACCGCACCGGCCGGTACTCCAGGCACGTCTTCCTGTCCATGCTGATCGGCTCGGTGACGCTGGTCGTCGCCGTCGCGCTCGGCACGTCCACCCCGGTCCTCGCCATCGTCCTGATCAGCGTGGCGATGGGTGGCGCGCTCGCCTACGACGGTCCGTTCTGGGCCACCGCCTCCCGCGCCGTCCCGGTGGTGATCGCCGGTGCCGCGATGGGCTTCATCAACGCCCTGGGCAACCTCGGAGGCTTCGTCGGGCCGTACGTCGGGGGCTGGCTGCAGGACGCCAGCGGCGGCAGCTTCAAGACCACGTCGGTGTTCCTCGCGGTCTGCCTGCTCGGGGCCGGGCTCGTGATGCTCACGCTCCGCCGCCGAGGCGACCGGCCCGTCGAGGAAAACGCTGCGACCGAGGTCGCAGCGGGCCGGCGGGAGCAGGCGTGAGCCACCGAGAACCGGCTCCGACAACCACCAGGAGGCAACCGTGACCGACGCACCCGTGCGCAGCAGCAACCCCGCCCGCCCCGGCGACCTGGTCGTCGAGGTCCCCGCGACCGCGAAGGCCGAGGTGGCCTCGGCCGCCGAGACCGCGCGCGCCGTCCAGCGGGAGTGGGCCGCGCAGCCTCCGACGGCCCGCGCGACGGCCCTGTCCGCGGCCGCGGACGCCGTGGCCTCGGCGTCCGAGGAGCTGACCGCGCTCATGGTCCGCGAGGTCGGCAAGCCGCTCGGCGAGGCGCGTGGGGAGGCCGCCCGCGCGGTGGCGATCCTGCGCTACTACGCCCAGCAGGTGCTGGACCCGGACGGCGAGACCTACCCCGCCCCGGGTGGCACGCTGCTGATGGCGCGGCGCCGGCCACGGGGGGTGGCGGGGCTGGTCACGCCCTGGAACTTCCCGTTCGCGATCCCGCTGTGGAAGGCCGCGCCCGCACTGGCCTTCGGCAACGCGGTGCTGCTCAAGCCGGCACCCGAGGCGACGGGCTGTGCCCTGCGGCTGGCCGAGCTGCTGGCCGGGGTGCTCCCGGACGGCCTGCTCACCGTCGTGCCCGGTGGGGCCGAGACCGGCCAGGCGGTGGTCGCACAGGCCGACGTCGTCTCCTTCACCGGCTCGGTCGCGGCCGGCGCGAAGGTCCGTGAGGCGGCCGGCGCGGTCCCGGTGCAGTGCGAGATGGGCGGCCAGAACGCCTCGATCGTGCTGCCCGACGCCGACGTCGAGGACACCGCCTCGGTCATCGCCGGCGCCGCGATGGGCTACGCCGGGCAGAAGTGCACCGCGACCTCGCGGGTGGTCGTCGTCGACGACGGCCACGGCTTC
>DASTGV010000359.1:0-11984 GCA_035718765.1 Nocardioidaceae bacterium | reverse complement strand
ACGACGGCCGGGTCCAGCGGGTTGACCGACACGACCACGTCGGCGTCGAGCCACGGCTCGTCGACCACCTCGGCCCCCGCGGCGACGTACTCCTCGTCCGGGTGCAGGGCACCCGTGCCGGCGCCCGGCTCGACGCTCACGGTGTACCCGAGCCCGGTCAGCTTGCCGACCAGCTCGGGCACCACCGCCACACGCGTCTCGCCCTCGCGGGTCTCTGCAGCCACGGTGATCCTCACCTGCCGCAACCTAGGGCACCGCTCCGGCGTACGCCATCAGGTGAGACGCCCGTCATACCCGTGTCGTGCCGCCCGGACGGGTAGTCCGTGACGAAATGGTCGGGAACAGGCCCCGGAAACAGCCATAGCGTCACGGACTACCCGGGTCGGGGAGGTTCTCGACAGGGGTGCGGCGGAGGGTCACGCTGTCACCATGGACGTGCGGTTCGTGGACGAGAAGGGCGCGCACCCCCACGAAAGCGACGACGTGGTCGAGCTGCTGTGCCGGGACGACGGGTTCGTCTGGGTGGACGTGCCCCGCTGGGACGAGATGGTCGACGGCTTCCTCCAGGGCCTGGGCTGCCACCCGCTGGTCATCGACGCCTGCCGGCACCGCAACCACGTGCCGACCGTGCACAGCTACTCCGACCACTACTTCGTCACCGTGCACTCGCCGCTGCTCGGCAAGGCCGGCCACGTGCACATGCTGGAGCTCGACCAGATCATCGGCGACCGGTACGTCGTCACGGTGCACGGACCGCTCAACCCGGTCGTCGACCCGGCCGAGGCGCTCGAGGAGACGACGGGGGTGCTGAACCGGATCGAGTCCGGCCGGTTCCGGCCGGCGACGCCGGCCGAGCTGTCGTACGCCGTGACCTCGGCCGTCGCCCGCAGGCAGCGGCGGCTGATCGGGGACGTCGCGGAGAAGCTGCCCGGCCTCGAGCAGCACGTGATGGCCTCCCAGCTCACCGACCCCGAGGAGCTGCTCGAGCGGATGTTCCTGATCCGGCACGAGCTGATCACGGCCCGGACCATGGCCGCGCAGTCGCACGACGTGTACGCCCGGATCGCCTCGCTGGAGCGGTTCATCGCCGAGCCGACACGGCTCCTGGCCCGCGACCTGGCCGACCAGTTCGACCGGGTCCGCTCGGTCGCCGACGGCGAGTCGCACTTCCTGTTCGGGGTGATCGAGCTCTACCAGACCAAGGTCAACACCAAGATGACGGTGGCGATGGAGCGGCTGGCCGTGATCGCCGCGGTCACCCTGCCGATCACCGCGATCGCGTCCATCGAGGGGATGAACATGATCGTCGCGGTGCGGGAGAACTTCATCGAGCTGACCGTCGTGCTCGCGATCATGGCGGTGATGAGCTTCTGGGTGCTGCGCTGGGCCCGCAAGCAGGGCTGGTGGTGAGGCGGACGAAGCCGCTCAGCCGCCCTCAGCGGTACTCGGGGTTCTCGTAGTCGAAGCGGGTGCCCGCGTCCCACTCGGACCGCTGGTTGCCGTACGCCGGCACCCCGCCGGCGTCCTTCAGCATCTTGGCCAGGTGCATGAGGTTCCAGGTCATGAACGTGGTGTTCCGGTTGGTGAAGTCGTTTTCCGGGCCGCCGCTGCCCGGGTCGAGGTACGACGGACCGGGCCCCGCCTCACCGATCCAGCCGGCGTCGGCCTGCGGCGGGATGGTGTAGCCGATGTGCTGCAGCGAGTAGAGGATGTTCTGCGCGCAGTGCTTGATGCCGTCCTCGTTGCCGGTGATCAGCGCGCCCGCGACCTTGCCGTAGAAGAGGTACTGCCCGGCGTCGTTGGTGAGGTGCGAGAGGGCGTAGAGCCGCTCGATGACCTTCTTGGTGATGCTGGAGTTGTCGCCCAGCCAGATCGGCCCCGCGATCACCAGGATGTCGCTGGCCAGCACCTGCGGGTAGATGTCGGGCCAGGCGTCCTTCTCCCAGCCGTGCTCGGTCATGTCCGGGTAGACGCCGGTCGCGATGTCGTGGTCGACGGCCCGGCACACCTCCACGGAGACACCGTGCTTGAACATGATGGCGGCGCTCGCGTCGACGAGTCCCTCGGTGTGGCTGGGCTCCGGCGACCGCTTCAACGTGCAGTTGATGAACATCGCCGAGAGGCCACTGAAGTCGTAGTCGGTCATGGCCCCGACTCAACTCCGGGCCGGGCGTCACCGGCAATGGTCCGAGGTGACGGTTCGGTGACGCCCGGGGCGCTGCTAGCGCGCGGCCGGAGCCTCCGTGCCCGGCGCCTCGGCGTGCTCGATCTCCTGCACGAGCTCGGTGGGTGGGGCGGCGGTGCCGGCCGTGTCCTCGGCTCCCGCACCACCTCCGACCGAGGTGCGCTTCTTGTTCCAGACGTCGAACGCGACCGCGGCCAGCAGCACCAGGCCCTTGACGGCTTGCTGCCAGTCGATCGAGACGCCCATCAGGGACATGCCGTTGTTCAGGACACCCATCACGAAGCCACCGATGATGGCGCCGACCACCGTGCCGACCCCGCCGGTGACGGCCGCGCCGCCGATGAACGCGGCGGCGATCGCGTCGAGCTCGAAGTTCGTGCCGGCCTTCGGGTTGGCCGCGGTCAGGCGGGCCGCGGCGACCATGCCGGCCAGCGCGGCGAGCAGGCCCATGTTCGTCATCACCAGGAAGTCGATCCGCTTGGTGCGGACGCCGGACATGGTGGCCGCGTCGACGTTGCCGCCGATCGCGTAGACGTGCCGGCCGATCACGGTGCGCTGGGTGACGAAGCCGTAGACCCCGATCAGCACGAACAGGATCAGCGCGACGATCGGCAGACCGCGGTACTGCGCGAGCAGGTAGGCGAACACCATCACCACGGCCACGATCGCGACGAGCTTGGCGTAGAACAGCGGGGCGGGCACCACGTCGAAGTTGTAGCGGACCGCCGACGCGCGCTTGCGGAACTCCAGGACCACCAGGAAGACCGCGAGCAGCGCGGCGATGACCAGGGTCAGGTTCGACAGCCCGGTGTCGGGGCCGACGTCGGGCAGGAAGCCGTTGCCCATCGCCTCGAAGCCGCTCGGCAGGTTGCCGACGGTCGCGCCCTTGAGCACGACCAGGGTCAGGCCCCGGAACAGCAGCATGCTCGACAGCGTCACGATGAACGCCGGGATGCCGACGTAGGCCACCCAGAAGCCGTGCCAGGCGCCGATCGCGGTGCCGAGCGCGAGGCAGAGGATGACCGCGAGCACCCAGGGGACGTCGTGCTTGGTCATCAAGATCGCGGCCACCGCGCCCGTGAACGCCGCCACGGAGCCGACCGACAGGTCGATGTGCCGGGCGATGATGACGATCACCATGCCGATCGCCAGGATCAGGATCGCGGCGTTCTGGGTGAACAGGTTGGTCAGGTTCAGCGGCCGCAGCAGGATGCCGTCGGTGGTGATCTGGAAGAGCACCACGATGGCCACCAGCGCGATGACCATGCCGTACTGGCGGACGTTGCCGCGCAGCAGGTTCTTCACACCGTTCATCGGACTACCTCTTGCTCCCGGTTGGACGTGGTCATGTAGCGCATCAGGGACTCCTGGCTCGCCTCGTCGCGGCTGAACTCGTGGGTGATGCGACCCTCGGCGAGGGTGTAGATGCGGTCACACAGCCCGAGCAGCTCGGGCAGCTCGGAGGAGATCACCAGCACGCCGCGGCCCTGCTTGGCCAGGCGCTGGATCACACCGTAGATCTCGTACTTCGCGCCGACGTCGATGCCGCGCGTCGGCTCGTCGAGGATCAGCAGCTGCGGGTCGGTGAACATCCACTTGCTCAGCACGACCTTCTGCTGGTTGCCCCCCGACAGCTTGGCGACGCCCTCGTTCACGGTCGGAGTCTTGATGTTCATGCTGGTGCGGTACCTCTCGGCGACCACGACCTCCTCGCGCTGGTCGACCGTCAGCCCCTTGCGGAGCTTGGACAGGCCGGCCGAGGTGATCGAGCGCTTGATGTCGTCGATGAGGTTGAGGCCGAGCGCCTTGCGGTCCTCGGTGAGGTAGGCGATGCCGGCGTCGATGGCGGCGGGCACGGAGCCGAGGTGCAGCTCCTTGCCGTCGAGCACCAGCCGGCCCTCGACCCTGCTGCCGTAGGAGCGGCCGAAGATGCTGCGCGCGAGCTCGGTGCGGCCGGCGCCCATCAGGCCGGCGATGCCGACGATCTCGCCGCGGCGCACGTTGAGGTTGGCGTTCTTGATGACCGCGCGCGTGTGGTCCATCGGGTGCATCACCGACCAGTTCGACACCTCGAAGAGCACGTCGCCGATCTCCGGCTCGTGCTCGGGGAAACGGTGCTCGAGGTCGCGGCCGACCATCCCGCGGATGATCCGGTCCTCGTCGACGGCGTCCTCCGCGACCGCCAGGGTCTCGATGGTCCGACCGTCGCGGATGATCGTGATCTCGTCGGCGATCTGCTCGATCTCGTTGAGCTTGTGGCTGATCATGATCGAGGTGATGCCCTTGCCCTGCAGGCCCTCGAGCAGGTCGAGCAGGTGCTGGGAGTCGTCGTCGTTGAGGGCGGCGGTGGGCTCGTCGAGGATGAGCAGCTTCACCTCCTTGGACAGCGCCTTGGCGATCTCCACGAGCTGCTGCTTGCCGACGCCGAGGTGCTTGACCTGGGTGAGCGGGTTCTCCGCGAGGCCGACCCGGGCGAGCAGCTCGATGGCCTGCCGGTTGGCGCGGTCCCAGCTGATCACCCCGCCGGACGCGGTCTCGTTGCCGAGGAAGATGTTCTCGGCGATCGACAGCTCCGGGATCAGCGCCAGCTCCTGGTGGATGATCACGATCCCGGCGGCCTCGCTCTGCCGGATGTTCTTGAACTCCACGACCTGGCCGTCGAAGACGATGTCGCCGGTGTAGGTCCCGTGCGGGTAGACGCCGCTCAGCACCTTCATCAGCGTGGACTTGCCGGCGCCGTTCTCCCCGCAGATCGCGTGGATGTCGCCACGCTTCACGGTGAGGCTGACGTCGCTGAGCGCCTTCACACCAGGGAACTCCTTGGTGATCGAGCGCATCTCCAGGATCGGCTGGCTCATCGGGGCCTTCTCACTGCGTCGAGGTGCGGGTGGAGCAGGGGTGGTGCGTGGGTGCCCCGGCGGCACGGTGGCCTGACCCACCGGGACACCCACGGCTCGGGGTTACTTGAGCTCGTCCTGGGTGTAGTAGCCCGTGTCGACGAGTTCCTTGGTGACGTCGGTCTTGGTGACCGGCACCGGGTTCAGCAGGTACGACGGCACGACCTTCTTGCCGTTGTCGTAGGTCTTGGTGTCGTTGACCTGCGGCTTCTTGTCCGCGGCGATGGCCTTGACCATGTCGACCGTGACCTTGGCGAGCTTCCGGGTGTCCTTGAAGATCGTGGAGTACTGCTCGCCCGCGAGGATCGACTTCACCGACTGCACCTCGGCGTCCTGGCCGGTCACGACGGGCAGCTCCTTGCCGCCGCCGCTGTAGCCGTTGGCCTTCAGCGCCGCGATGATGCCGAGCGAGAGGCCGTCGTACGGCGAGAGGACGCCGTTCACGGTCTCCTGGGTGTAGCTCTTGGTGAGGATGTCCTCCATGCGCTTCTGGGCCGTGGCCGGGTCCCACCGCAGGATGGCGGCCTGCTCGAACTTGGTCTGGCCGGACACCACCTTGATGTCGCCGGAGTCGATCATCGGCTTGAGCACGGACATCGCGCCGTTCCAGAAGAACGTCGCGTTGTTGTCGTCGGGCGAGCCCGCGAACAGCTCGACGTTGTACGGCGCCTTCGCACCGCTCGCCTTGAGGCCGGCGACGAGCGACTGGGCCTGCAGGACGCCGACCTTCTCGTTGTCGAAGGTGGTGTAGTAGTCGACCGCGTCGGTGTCGCGGATCAGCCGGTCGTAGGAGATGACCGGGATGTTGCTGTCCTTGGCCGTCGAGAGCACGTCGCCGAGCGCCGTACCGTCGATGGCCGCGATGACGAGCATCTTCTCGCCCTTGGTGACCATGTTCTCGACCTGGGAGACCTGGGTCGGGATGTCGTCCTCGGCGTACTGCAGGTCGACCTTGTAGCCGGCCGCCTCGAGCTGCTTCTTGATGTTGTTGCCGTCCGCGATCCAGCGCTCCGACGACTTGGTGGGCATCGCGACACCGATGGTGCCCTTGTCCCCGGCTCCCGAGCTGCTGCCGCCACACGCCGCGAGGCTCAGGGCCAGAGCGGCCCCGGCGACTCCTGCGATCAACCTTCGCACTGACTTTCTCCCTTTCGTTGCTCGGCCTGCAGGGGCTGTCCCCGGCCGGTCCTTCCTTGCCTGCGCAGACCTTCAGAACCCCTGCGCGAGTCGGTGGTACGCCTGGTTCCAGCGCAGCTCCTGGCGGAGCCGGCGGACCGTGGTGTCGTGGTCGATCAGGACCAGCTCGGTGCCGGTCATGTCGGCCAGGTCGCCGAGGTGGTCGGCGTTCAGCGCGGTGGACAGCACCGTGTGGTGCGGGCCGCCGGCGGTCAGCCAGGACTCGGTCGACGTGCGCAGGTCGGGGGCCGGCTTCCAGACGGCCCGCGCGACGGGCAGCTTCGGCAGCGCGGCGAGCGGCGCGACGACCTCGGCCTCGTTGGCGACGAACCGGAAGCGGTCGCCCAGGTCGGAGGTGCCCAGGATGACCGCGTCACCCGGCGCCGCGTCGAAGACCAGCCGGACCGGGTCCTCGCGGCCGCCGATCCCGAGCGGGTGGATCTCCAGCGACGGCTTCGCGGCCGCGATGGAGGGGCAGACCTCGAGCATGTGCGCGCCGAGGATGACCTCCTCGCCGGGGACCAGGTGGTAGGTGTAGTCCTCCATGAAGGACGTGCCGCCGGGCAGCCCGTCGGCGACGACCTTGAGCGTGCGCAGCATGACCGACGTCTTCCAGTCGCCCTCGCCGCCGAAGCCGTAGCCGTCCGCCATCAGCCGCTGTACGGCGAGACCGGGCAGCTGCCGCAGGCCGCCGAGGTCCTCGAAGTTCGTGGTGAACGCGGTGAACCCGCCGTCGGAGAGGAACGCCCGCAGGCCGAGCTCGATGCGCGCGCCGTAGCGCAGCGACTCGTGCCGCTCGGCACCGGCCCGCAGCTCCGGCACGACGTCGTAGAGGTCGGCGTACTCCTCGACGAGGACGTCGATCTCCTTGTCCGCCACCGCGTCGACGACCTCGACGAGGTCGTTGACGCCGTAGGTGTTGACCGACACCCCCCACCGCAGCTCGGCCTCGACCTTGTCACCTTCGGTCACCGCGACGTTGCGCATGTTGTCGCCGAAGCGGGCGAGCCGCATCGTCGACAGCTCCGCACGTCCGAGCGCCGCTCGCGTCCACGTCCCGACACGAGCCGTGACACGCGGGTCGCTCACGTGACCGGCGACGGTGAGCCGGTCGAGGCCGAGCCGGGTCTGCACGAACCCGAACTCGCGGTCGCCGTGCGCCGCCTGGTTCAGGTTCATGAAGTCCATGTCGATCTCGGCCCAGGGCAGCTCGACGTTGGCCTGCGTGTGCAGGTGCAGCAACGGCTTGCGGAGCTGGTCGAGACCGGTGATCCACATCTTCGCGGGGCTGAACGTGTGCATCCACGCGATCACCCCGACGCAGGCGTCGTCGGCGTTGGCCGCGAGCATCACGCTGCGGATCGCCGCGGCGTCGGTGAGCACCGGCTTGGCGACCACCGCGGCCGGGATGTCGGGGGAGGCGCCGAGCCGGTCGGACACCTGGCGGGACTGGTCGGCGACCTGCGTGAGCACGTCCTCGCCGTACAGGCCCTGGCTCCCGGTGAGGAACCAGATCTCGGGCTGCGGTGCGGTGGTCACGAGAGGCTCCCTGGCGTAGAGGTGGAGGGCTGTCCGTAGACGTTCTGGTAGCGGTCGAAGAGCGCGTCGACGTGGTGCTGCGCGATCGGCAGCGGGTCACCGAGCTGGCGGGCGACGTGCACGGTGCGGGCGACGTCCTCGAGCAGCACCGCCGCCTTGACCGCGGCGCGGGCGTCCTTGCCGACGGTGAAGGGGCCGTGGTTCTGCATGAGCACCGCCTTGGACCGGCTGGCCCGCAGGGTCTCGACGATGCCGCGCCCGATGGAGTCGTCACCGATCAGCGCGAACGGGCCGACCGGGATGTCGCCGCCGAACTCGTCGGCCACCATCGTGAGCACGCACGGGATCGGCTCGCCGCGGGCCGCCCAGGCGGTGGCGTACGTCGAGTGCGTGTGCACCACGCCGCCGACCTCGGGCATGTGCCGGTACACGTAGGCGTGCGCGGCGGTGTCGGAGGACGGGGCGTGCTCGCCCTCGACCAGCTCGCCGTCGAGGTCGCAGACCACCATCGTGTCCGCGGACAGCTCGTCGTAGGTGACGCCGGAGGGCTTGATGACCAGCAGGTCGCGGTCGGGCACCCGGGCCGACACGTTGCCGGCGGTCCAGGCGACGAGCTGCCAGCGGGTCAGCTCGGCGTGCAGCGTGGCCACCTGGGCCCGCAGCTCGCGCAGGGTGGCGGCGACGTCGGTCGAGACGCTCATCGCGACGACACCTCCCGGGCCTGCCGGCGACGCTGCTTGAGCCGGTGCATGACCTCGTTGGCGCCGCGGCCGAAGTAGTCGTGCAAGGTGCGGTACTCCTCGTAGAGCGCGTTGTAGGCCTCGACGTTCTCCGGGATCGGCACGTAGCGGCCGCGGTCGAGCCGGCCCATCACCGCGGCGGCGGCGTGCACGTCGGGGTACTCCCCCGCCGCGACAGCGGCGTGGATCGCGGAGCCCAGCGCCGGGCCCTGCGTCGAGCCGATGGTCGAGAGCGGCAGGTTCGTGACGTCGGCGTAGATCTGCATGAGCAGCGGGTTCTTCAGCAGGCCGCCCGCGACGACGAGCTCCTTGACCGGGACCCCGGCGGACTCGAAGGCCTCGACGATGGTGCGGGTGCCGAACGCGGTCGCCTCGAGCAGGGCGCGGTAGACGTCCTCGGGGCGGGTGGCCAGCGTCAGCCCGACCACCATCCCGGAGAGGTCGTGGTCCACGAGCACCGAGCGGTTGCCGCTGTGCCAGTCGAGCGCGACCAGGCCGTGCTCGCCGACCGCCTGCTCGCCGGCGAGCGCGGTGAGGTGCTCGTGCACCGAGACCCCGGCCTGCTCGGCGGCCTCCCGGTAGGACGCGGGCACCTGGTGGTCGACGTACCAGCCGAAGATGTCGCCGACGCCGGACTGGCCGGCCTCGTAGCCCCACAGGCCCTGGGTGATGCCGCCCTCGACCACGCCGCACATGCCGGGCACCTCGCGGAGCACGTCGCCGTTCATCACGTGGCAGGTCGAGGTGCCCATGATCGCGACCATCTGGCCGGCCTCGATCGCCCGCGCCGCGGGAGCGGTGACGTGGGCGTCGACGTTGCCGGTCGCGACCGCGATGCCCTCGGGCAGCCCGGTCAGCTCGGCGGCCGCGGCGGTCAGCGAGCCGACCCGGTCCCCCAGCCGGGCCATCGGCCGGTCGATCTTGTCGGCCACGAAGTCGGCGAACCCGGGGTTGAGCGCGGTGAGGAAGTCGCGGCTCGGGTAGGTGCCGTCCTGGTAGATGCCCTTGTAGCCGGCCGTGCAGGCGTTGCGGGTCAGCTCGCCGCTCAGCTGCCAGACGATCCAGTCGGCGGCCTCGACGAAGTGCGCCGTCGCGGCGTACACCTCGGGGGCCTCCTCCAGCATCTGCAGGCCCTTGGCGAACTCCCACTCCGACGAGATCAGGCCGCCGTAGCGCGCCAGCCACACCTCGCCGCGCTCGCGGGCGAGGTCGTTGAGCCGGTCGGCCTGCCCCTGCGCGGCGTGGTGGCGCCAGAGCTTGACGTAGGCGTGCGGCTCGCCGGCCCACCTGGCGACGTCCGAGAGCGGGGTGCCGTCCTGGGTGGTGGGCACCATCGTGCAGGCGGTGAAGTCGGTGGCGATCCCCACGACCTGCGCGGGGTCGACCCCGGCCGCGGCGACGGCGGCGGGTACGGCGTTCCGCAGCACGTCGAGGTAGTCGTCGGCGACCTGCAGCGCCCACTCGGGCGCCAGCGGGGTCCCGTCGGGGAGCTGCCGGTCCAGGACGGCGTGCGGGTAGTCGTGCACCGCCGTGCCGAGCTCGGCGCCGTCGGAGACCCGGACCACCAGGGCCCGTCCGGACAGCGTCCCGAAGTCCACGCCGACCACGACGCGGTCTGCGCTGGTCACCTGCTCCGTCACGGCCGCTCCTTCCTCCGAGTGATGTGAACGCTCACATGAGCGCTCACATGTAGGAGTGTGTCGGTCGTTACAGGGCGCGGTCAAGGACCTGGGGCGGAAAAGTTACGTGCCGCGGAGGCTGTTTGACCCGATCTGGGCGGTAGGGACGCGCCCTCAGCCGGCCGGCTTCGGGGAGGGGCCGGTGGACTCGCGGACCACGAGCCGGGTCGGCACCAGGTCGACCGACGGCTGCTCCTCGCCGCCGAGCACCCGGTTGAGCACCTCCATCACCCGCCGGCCGAGCTCGGCGAAGTCCTGCCGGACCGTGGTGAGCGAGGGCAGGAAGAACTCCGCCTCCGGGAGGTCGTCGAAGCCGACCACGCTGACGTCCTCCGGCACCCGGCGCCCCTCCTCACGCAGCGCGCGCAGGAACCCGAGCGCCATCTGGTCGTTGGCGACGAACACCGCCGTGACGTCGGGCTCGCGCGCCAGCGACCGGCCGGTGGCGTAGCCGCTGCGGGCACTCCAGTCGCCGCCCCAGCGCAGCGGCGGGACGCGGCGCCCCTGGCTCTCCAGCTCCAGGCGCCAGCCGTCGCGGCGGGCCTGCGCCTCGGCCCAGCCCGCCGGCCCGGACAGGTGCACGACCGTCTCGTGGCCCAGGGAGAGCAGGTGCGCGGTCGCGATCCGGGCGCCCTGCAGGTTGTCGACCCCGACGGTGAGCGGGGTCGCCGAGAGGTCGCCCTCGACCACCACGACCGGCAGGTCCAGGTCCAGCGACTGCGCCTCCCGGAGCACCGACTCGTGCGGCACGATCACCACCAGCGCCTCGACCGCCCGCTCGAGGAGCTGGTCGACGGCGTCGCGGAAGGCCTCGCGCGACAGGGACACCACGTTGACGGTGGCCAGCCGGTACTCGGTCGCGCGGGCGGCCGCCTCCAGGGCGAGCAGCACGTTCGCCGGCCCGAACTGGGTGTTGCCCCAGGTCACCACCCCGACGGTGCGGGAGCGGGTGGACGCGAGCTGCTTGGCCGCGAAGTTGCGGCGGTACCTCAGCTCCTCGACCGCGGCCATCACCCGGTCGTGGGTCTCGGGGCGCACCCCGGGCATCCCGTTCAGCACCCGGGAGACGGTCTGGTGGGAGACGCCGGCCCGGGCGGCCACGTCGGACATCCGCGGGACCCGCGGGCGCTCGTGCGACGTCGGGCTCATGGCCGCGATCGTAGCCAGCGGGAGCCGCCGCTCGGGGTGAGCACCCGGTTTCCGGCGGCTCAGGCGACGGCGACGGTCACGGCGTAGCCGGCGGTCTCCTCGTAGGGCCGGCCGTCCCAGGTGGCGAAGCGGTCGGCCACCGTGAGGCCGTGCGCGGCCAGCGCCGCGTCGTACTCGTGGAGGGCGGTGACCGGGCAGCCGCGGGGCAGGTGCCGCGCGTCGAGACCGAAGCCCGCGACCAGCGTCCCGTCGGGAGCGAGGACGTCGACCAGGGAGCCGACGACGTCCGGCAGGCTGCCCTCGGCGACCAGCGGCACCACGTTGCCCGCGAGCACGACGAGGTCGAACGGCGGCCGGCCCTGAAGAACCCGCGCGGTCTCCCCCAGGTCGGCGTGCACCCAGTCGAGGCCGGGGGCCTGCTCGCGGGCGACGGCCAGCATCGACACGTCCACGTCGAGGCCGACGACGTCGAAGCCCTGCTCGGCGAGGCGGATCGCGACCCGCCCGGTGCCGCAGCCGCCGTCGAGGACCCGGGCGCCCGGGGGCAGCAGCGCGGCACAGAAGGTGGCCTCCCCGTGCAGGTCGGCCCCGGACGCCGCCAGCCTGGCGAAGCCTTCCA
>DASTGV010000358.1:0-5301 GCA_035718765.1 Nocardioidaceae bacterium | reverse complement strand
CGCCGCCCTCGTCGTCCTGCTGGCGGTGGCGTTCGTGCACCCTCCCGGCTGGGTCGAGGTGCTGGTCGGGCTCCTCGCCGCCGGCGCCGTGCTCCTCGTGGGCGCCGTGGACACCCAGGGGGCCCTGGACCAGGTGCGGCTACTGCTCCCGGTCGTCGCCTTCCTCGCGGCGATCCTGGTGGTCGCGGAGATGTGCGCGGCCGAAGGCGTGTTCGCCGCGGTCGGCTCGCTCGTGGGCCGCCTGGGTCGGGGCAGCCCGCACCGGATGCTGCTGCTGACGTTCGCCGCCGCCGCGGTCACCACCGCGACGCTCAGCCTGGACGCGACGGTGGTGCTGCTGACACCGGTCGTCGCGGCGGCCGCCACCGGCAGCGGCGTCCGGTCGCGGCCTATGGTGCATGCCTGCGCCCGGCTGGCGAACTCCGCGTCCCTGCTCCTGCCGGTCTCCAACCTCACGAACCTGCTGGCGCTGCCGTCGATGCCGGACGTGTCGTTCCTCGGCTTCGCGGTCCGGATGGCACCGGCGTGGCTCGCGGTGCTGGCCGTCGAGTACGCCGGGCAGCGGTGGTTCTTCCGGCGCGACCTGGCCCGTCGCGCCGACGGCGGCCCGACCGGCGGGCCGGTCGCCCTGCCCGTCGTACCCCTGGTGATCGTGGTGCTGATGCTCGTCGCGTTCGCCGCCCTGTCGCCGCTCGGGGTCGAGCCGGCGTGGGTGGCCGGCGTCGCCGCGGTGCTGCTCAGCGGGTACGCGCTGTCCCGGCGACGTACCGACCGGCGCACGGTCCGCCGGGCGACGCATCTGTCGTTCGCCGTGTTCGTGCTGTGCCTGGGGGTCGTCGTGGCCGGGCTGGCGGACACGTTCCTCGGCGACCTGGTGCGGGCCGCGGTGCCGGACGGCGCCGGTCTGGGCGGTCTGCTCGTGGTGGCACTGCTGGCGACGGCGCTCGCGAACGTGGTGAACAACCTGCCGGCGACCCTGCTGCTGGTGCCGCTGGTCGCGCCGCTCGGGGTGACCGCGGTGCTGGCGGCCCTGGTGGGCCTCGGTGTCGGCTCGGGCCTGACCTACTCGGGCTCGCTGGCCAACCTGCTCTGGCGCCGGACCCTGACACGGCACGGCGGCGGCGCGTCCGCGCGGGAGTTCCACCTGGTCTCCGCGCTGGTCACGCTGCCGGCCGTGGTGGTGGCAGTGGTCGTGCTGTGGGCCTGGGCGCCGCTGGTCAGCTAGCCCGCAGCGCCGGGAGCAGCTCCTTCTCCGCGAAGCCGAGGAACTCCTCCTGGTTCTCGTCGCCGATCTGCACCAGGGCGACGTCGGTGAACCCGGCCCGCGTGAACTCCCCGACCGCCTCGACGATGCTCTCGACGTCCGGGCCGCACGGGATGGAGTCGGCGACGTCCTCGGGCCGCACGAACTGGGTGGCGCCGGCGAACCCGGAGGTCCCCGGCAGCTCGGCGTTCACCTTCCAGCCGCCGCCGAACCAGCGGAACTGGCTGTGGGCCCGCTCCACCGCCTTGCTGCGGTCGAGGTCCCAGCAGATCGGGAGCTGCCCGATCTTGCGGGACTCGCGGCCCTCGACGGCAAGGTCCCAGGTGCTGACCAGGTCGGCCTCGGGCTCGACCGCGATCAGGTGGTCGACCTTGGGCGCGAACTTCTCGATCGACTGGCCGCCCGAGACGGCGACGCCGACCGGCACCCGCTGCTCGGGCAGGTCCCAGACCTTGGCGGAGTCGACCCGGAAGTGGTCGCCGGCGTAGTTGACGTAGCCGCCGTCGAACAGGGCGCTGATGATGTCGATCGCCTCACCGAACATCTCGTGCCGCACGTTGGCCGGCGGCCAGCCGCGGCCGACCACGTGCTCGTTGAGGTTCTCCCCCGCCCCCAGCCCCAGCGTGAACCGGCCGTCGCTGAGCAGGCCGATGGTGGCGGCCTTCTGGGCCACGACCGTGGGGTGGTAGCGCATGATCGGGCAGGTCACGTAGGTCATCAGCTCGACGCGCTCGGTGACCTGGCTGACCGCGCCGAGCATGCTCCAGGCGTACGCCGCGTGACCCTGCTCGTCGAGCCACGGGGAGTAGTGGTCGCTCATCACCTCGAAGTCGAAGCCCGCCTGCTCACCGGCCGCGGCGTAGCGGACGATCTCGCGGGGCCCGGACTGCTCGGTCATCAGGGTGTAGCCGTTCGACGTCATGCGTGCCTCTCCACTCGGGTAGGCGTCGGCCGTACCCGACCGGGCGGTTCTCAGTACCGGTCCGCGCCTGCGGCGACGACGCAGTGGCGGCGCCTCCGCATCTGCGGCAGGATGCAGGCGTGAGCACGTACCGGGTTGCCGAGGCCGCGGAGGTCCTCGGGGTGAGCGACGACACCCTCCGTCGCTGGATCGACGCCGGACGGGTTCCGGCGCGGGCGGGCGAGGACGGGAAGACCAGGATCGACGGTGCCGAGCTGGCGGCCGTGGCCAAGAACCTGGCCGACCACGGGGCGGAGGGGTTCGGGCAGGTCAGCCGGGCGGCGGCGGTGAGCGCCCGCAACCGGATGCGCGGGATCGTCACCGCCGTCAAGAAGGACACCGTGATGGCGCAGGTCGAGATGGTCTGCGGACCGCACCGGATGGTGTCGCTGATGAGCGCCGAGGCCGCCGACGAGCTCGGCCTGGAGCCGGGTGTGCTCGCGATCGCCTCCGTCAAGTCGACCAACGTGATCGTGGAGCTGCCGTGAGGACCCGCCCCGTCGCCCTGCTCCTGTCCCTCGTCGCCACCCTGGCCCTGGCCGGCTGCGGCGGCTCCGGCGCGAGCGGCGACGGTGGCGGCAGCGGACGGGAGACCGGGACGCTCACCGTGCTCGCTGCCGCCTCGCTGACCGAGACGTTCACGACCCTGGCCAAGGACTTCGAGGCCGCCCACCCCGGCGTGCAGGTGAGGCTCGCGTTCGACTCGAGCGCCACGCTCGCCGAGCAGGTCACCCAGGGGGCGCCGGCCGACGTGCTGGCCACCGCGGACGAGCGCACCATGCAGACGGTCGTGGCTGCCGGCGGCACCGCGGGCGACCCGAGGCTCTTCGCCACGAACCACCTCCAGATGGTCGTGCCGCGGGACAACCCGGCCGACCTGAAGGCGTTCTCCGACCTCGACAAGCCCGGCGTGAAGTACGTCGTCTGCGTGGACTCCGCGCCCTGCGGCAAGCTCGCCGCGACCGTCCTGAAGGCCACCGGCATCACCGCCAAGCCGGTCAGCGAGGAGGTCGACGTGAAGGCGGTCCTCAACAAGGTCGAGCTGGGCGAGGCCGACGCCGGTCTGGTCTACGCCACCGACGCGGTCGCCGGCGGCGCCAAGGTCAAGCCGATCGACATCCCCACCAGCAACGAGAACCTCAACAGCTACCCGATCACCGCCCTCAAGGACGCGAAGAAGCCGGCCCTGGCCCGGGACTGGGTCGACCTGGTCACCGGGCCCAAGGGTCAGCAGGTGCTCGCGGACGCGGGCTTCGGCAAGCCGTGACCGCCCGCGGCCCCGCCCTCGGCCGCGCCCCCGCCCGGCTGCTCGTGCCCGCGGGCGTCGGGGTCGCGTTCCTCGGCGTCCCTCTGGTGGCGCTGCTGGCGCGGACCCCGTGGTCGGACTTCCTCACCCGGCTGACCGAGCCCGCGGTCCTCGACGCCCTGCGGCTGTCGATGGTGACCTCGCTGGCCGCGGTCGCGGTGGTCACCGCCGTCGGGATCCCGCTGGCCTGGGCCCTGGCCCGGGTGGAGTTCCCCGGCCGGACGGTGGTCCGCGCCTTCGTGATCGTGCCGCTGGTGCTGCCCCCGGTGGTGGGTGGGGTGGCGCTGCTGTCCGCGTTCGGCCGCCGCGGCGTGGTCGGCGCGCCGCTGTACGACGCCTTCGGGGTCAGCCTCCCGTTCACCACCCCCGCCGTGGTGGTGGCCCACGCCTTCGTGTCCCTGCCGTTCTTCGTGCTCGCCGTGGAGGGCGCGCTGCGGGCCACCGACCGGGAGTACGACGTGGTGGCGGCCACCCTCGGCGCGAGCCGGTGGACGACGTTCCGCCGGGTGTCCCTGCCGCTGGCCGGCCCCGGCCTGCTCGCCGGCCTGGTGCTGGCGTGGGCCCGGGCGCTCGGCGAGTTCGGCGCGACCATCACCTTCGCGGGCAACTACCCGGGGACCACCCGGACGATGCCGAACGCGATCTACGTCGAGCTCCAGAACGACCAGGAGGCCGCGCTCGTGCTGAGCGTGATCCTGATGCTGGTCTCCGTGGCGGTCCTGGCCCTGCTGCGGGAGCGGTGGTTCGACCAGGCGATGCGCGGCCCGGTGCGCGGGTGAGCGGCCCCTACCTCGACGCGCACGTGGTCGTACGTCGTCCGGGCCACACGGTCGACGTACGCCTCACGGCGGAGCCGGGCGACGTGGTCGCCGTGATCGGCCCGAACGGCGCCGGCAAGTCCACGTTCGTGCGGGCGCTGGCCGGGGTCGTGCCCCTCGACGAGGGTCACGTGGTCTGCGCCGGCGAGACCTGGGACCGGCCGGGCGAGCGGCGCACGGAGGTCCGCCGGCGGGGCGTCGGGATGGTGTTCCAGTCCGAGCTGCTGTTCCCGCACCTGAGCGCGCTGGGCAACGTCGCCTTCGGTCCGCGCAGCCGGGGCGTCCCCCGCCGGTCCGCCGAGGCGACGGCGCGGGACTGGCTGGCCCGGCTGGGGGTGGACGACCTGGCCGGCCGCCGGCCCGCCCAGCTGTCCGGCGGCCAGGCGCAGCGGGTCGCGATCGCCCGCGCGCTGGCGGCCGAGCCGCGGCTGCTGCTCCTGGACGAGCCGCTCTCCGCGCTCGACGTCGGGGTGGCGATGGCCCTGCGGCTGGAGCTCACCCGCCACCTGGCCGACTACGCCGGGGTGGCGATGCTGGTCACCCACGACGCGCTCGACGCCATGACCGTCGCCAACCGGGTGCTGGTGATCGACGACGGCCGGGTCGCCCAGGAGGGCACGCCCGCCGAGGTGGCCCAGCGTCCGGCCACCGACCACGTGGCCCGGCTGGTCGGGCTCAACGTCCTGCGCGGCCGCAGCAGCGGCACGACGGTCCGGCTGGCCGACGACACGGCGGTCGTGACGAGCACCCCCGCCGACGGCGAGGTGAGCGCGTGCTTCAGCCCGGCCGCCGTCACGCTCACCGTCGACGAGCCGCACGGCTCGGCGCGCAACCGGTGGAAGGGCACGGTCACGTCGGTGGCGCCGCACGGTGCCGCGGTCCGGGTGCACCTCGACGCCGGCGCGGGCCTGATCGCCGACGTGACCCCGGCGTCCGCCGCCCAGCTCGCGCT
>DASTGV010000357.1:0-2997 GCA_035718765.1 Nocardioidaceae bacterium | reverse complement strand
CTGCGCGAGCACCAGACCCCGAACTTCGTCACCGACCTCGCGGACTACTACGAGGAGATCGACGAGGCCTACCGCCGGGTGACCGAGCGCGACGGCCACCAGCACGTCGTCGTCACCGCCCACTCCACCGGCGGCCTGGTGATGCCGCTGTGGGCCCACGACCGGCGGCCGGCGATCGCGGCGATGGTGCTGAACTCCCCCTGGCTCGACCTGCAGGGCAGCCTGCTGCTGCGCACCGCCGGCACGAAGGCCATCGACCAGATCGGCGCGCGTCGTCCCTACCTCGCGATCCCGCGGGACGTGTCCGGGTTCTACGCCCGCAGCCTGCACCGCGAGCACGACGGCGAGTGGGACTTCGACCTGGCCTGGAAGCCGCTGGACTCCTGGCCGGTGTACGCCGGCTGGCTCCGGGCCGTCCGTCGCGGCCACGCCCGGGCGCACCGCGGCCTGGAGGTCCCCGCCCCCGTGCTGGTGCTGACCTCCGCGGTCAGCGGCCGGCCCAGGGAGTACGACGACACGTGCGCGAGCTCCGACATCGTGCTCGACGTCGAGCTGATCCGGAAGTGGGCGCACAAGCTCGCCGACCACGTGACCGTGGTGCGCGTCGAGGGGGCGCTCCACGACGTCACGATGTCGCGCCAGGAGGTCCGCGAGCGGGCCTTCGCGGAGATCACCCGCTGGCTGGACGCCTACGTCGGCTGAGCAGGTGAACCGCGCGCGTCCTGTCGGAGCCCCCGGCTAGGTTGGCGGCCATGACGCTCTCGACGTTCGACTGCATCGCCGCGATCACCGCGCACAGCGCCGGCTTCGCCGAGGCGACCCGCGACAACCTGGAGGCCCGGGTCGAGCACTGCCCGGACTGGTCGGTCGCCGACCTGGTGTGGCACCTCACCGAGGTGCACTGGTTCTGGGCGACGATCGTCGCGGAGACGCCGGACGCGCCCCCGGACCAGGCCCGCCGCCCCGCGCGGCGTCCGGACGACGAGCTGGTGGACGCCTTCGTGGCGGGCGCGGCCCACCTCGTCGAGGTGCTGCGCGACGCCGACCAGTCCGCGTCCTGCTGGACGTGGGCGCCGTGGCAGCAGGACGTCGCGTTCGTGACCCGCCACCAGGTGCAGGAGGCGGCGGTCCACCACTGGGACGCCGTCAACGCCGCCGGCGACTCGCTGGTGCTCGACCCTGCGGTGGCCGCCGACTCCGTCGACGAGTTCCTGCACTTCTCGGTGGCCTCGGAGCACGACCAGGACGACCCGCCGGCCGGTGCCCTCGACGGGCCGCTGGTCCTGCGGGCCACCGACACCGGGGACGCCTGGACCCTCACCGACAGCGACCGACCCGGCGCCCTGCACGTCGAGCGCGCCGCCGCCGACGGCCCGGCGGTCGAGGCCACGGCGGCCGACCTGCTGCTCTGGCTCTACCGTCGCGTCCCGCTCGACACCTCCGGCGTGCCCGACGACCTGCTGACCCGGTTCACCGCCCTGACGTTCACCGACTGAGCCGTGTCCGCCGTCCTGGGCGCCAGGGAGGTGCGGGCCCGGCGGCTCGTGCGGCACGGCCTCACCGCCACGGTCGACGAGCCCACGCCCGCCGGGGTGGTGGCCGCGATGCACGGGGCGCAGGCCCAGGTGGCCTCCGCCGCCGAGCTGTCGGTCGCCCTCCGGATGCCGGGCGCCACGCGAACGACGGTGCGCGAGGCGCTCGCGGACGGCAGCCTCACCCGGACGTTCGGCCCCCGCGGCACCATCCACCTGCTGCCCACCCGCGACCTCGCCACCTGGCTCGGTGCGCTCGGCGCGGTCCCCGCGGGCAGCCCCTTCGCCGAGGAGGTGCGCCTCTCGCCCACGCAGGCGGAGGCCGTGGTCGCCGCCGTCGGGGAGGCGCTGCTCGCCCGGGGCGAGCTCACCCTCGCCGAGCTCGACGAGGAGGTGGCGGCCCGGGCCGGCGCCTGGGCCGGCGACCTGGTGATGCCGGCCTTCCAGGGGTTCTGGCCGCGCTGGCGGCAGGCCGTCGGCCGCGCGGCCCACGCGGGGGTCCTGGTGTTCGGTTCCGGACGGGGTCGCCAGGTCACCTACACACACCCGGGCCGTCGCGACCCCGGTTTCCGGCCCCTGCCGCCGGACCAGGCACTCCCCCGCTTCGTGCACGGCTACCTGCACGCGTTCGGCCCGGCCACCCCCGACGACCTCGCCCGGTGGCTGAACGCACCCCCGGCGTGGACGCGGGGGCTGTTCGACACCGACCGGGTGGAGCGGGTCGACGTCGACGGGCGCGAGGGCTGGGTCAACGCCGGCGACACCGCGCCGACGGCGCTCGGCCGCTCCGTGCGGCTGCTGCCCTACTTCGACGCACTGCCGATCGGGTTCCAGCCGCGCGAGCAGCTGTTCCCCGGGCGCGCCTGGGAGCGTGCGCTGGCCCGCGGGCAGGCCGGCAACTACCCGGTCCTCCTCGTGGACGGCGTGGTGCGCGGGGTCTGGCACCACCGCCGCGCCGGCCGGTACGTCGACGTCACCGTCGAGACCTGGGCGGACCTGTCGGCCACCCGGCGCCGTGCCCTCGACGCCCAGGTCGACCGGGTCGGGGAGATCCTCGAGGCGGTGCCCCGGCTCACCCTCGGGCCCGTCTCGGTCGGCCCGCACGCCTGAGCGGGCCCACTGCGCCCAGTGGGCCCAGTGACCTCAGTGGGCAAGCACGAACTGCGTGAGCGCCGCGACCCCGACCACCACGATGAACGCCCGCAGCGCCCACGCGGGCAGCCGTCGGCCGACCGTGGCGCCGAGCTGGCCGCCGATCACCGCGCCGAGCGCGATCAGCCCGGCCACCGCCCAGTCGATGTGCGCGACGAACACGAACACGATGGCCGCGACCAGGTTCACCAGCAGGGCCAGCACGTTCTTGGTCGCGTTGTTGCGCTGCATGCTCTCGGTGAGGCCGACACCCAGGATGGCCATCAGCAGCACCCCCTGCGCCGCCCCGAAGTAGCCGCCGTAGACGCCGGCC